>NZ_JBSSMA010000003.1:0-246303 GCF_053891095.1 Soonwooa purpurea | reverse complement strand
ACTCGATTTCTTTTACAACACTCAACTTAAAAGACATACTGTAATCGCGCTGAGTACGTTTTACATAATTGCTTCTTTCTTCCATAATAACGATTTCTTTTTTGTATCGCTATTTCAGGACGTTACAGATTTATAAAATAGAAGCTTCCCCATTTTTGAGGAAGCTTTTTGAATTTATTTTGAAAAAAAAATTAAATCGCTTTTACGATAAAGTAAGACTTTTTACCTTTTTGAAGTAATAAAAATTTTCCGTCGATAAGGTCTTTATCAGAAGCTACAAAATCTTCATTCACTTTTTCCTTGTTTACAGAAATGGCATTGCCGGCTAATTCTCTTTTGGCTTCGCCTTTAGATTTTAAGAAACCAGATTTTTCCGAAATTAGATCAACAATATTGCTGCCGATAACTTCCGATTTAACAATTTCCTTTTGTGGAACACCATCAAAAATTTGTAAGAATAAAGTCTCATCAAGACTTACCAAATCTTCTGCTGTAGAACGCCCGAATAATATTTCTGAAGCTTTCAGAGCTTTCGCATATTCTTCTTGTCCATGAACCCAAACAGTCACTTCTTCTGCTAATTTCTTTTGCAGTTTGCGATGGTGTGGCGCTATTTTATGTTCAGCAATCAAGGCTTCGATAACATCTTTGTCCAAGAATGTATAGTATTTTATAAAACGCTCGGCATCTTCATCGGTTGCATTTAACCAGAATTGGTAAAATTGGTAAGGCGATGTTCTTTTGGCATCTAGCCAATAGTTTTCTCCACTTTCAGATTTTCCAAATTTGGAACCGTCAGCTTTAGTAATCAATTTTGTGGTCAACGCAAAGGCTTCTCCTTGCACTTTACGACGGATAAGTTCTGTTCCTGTGGTGATATTTCCCCATTGGTCAGAACCACCCATTTGCAGCTTGATACCTTTGGTTTGGTATAGGTGAAGGTAGTCGTAACCTTGCATTAGTTGGTACGTGAATTCTGTAAAACTCATCCCATCGGCACCATCTTCACCAGAGAAACGTTTTTTGACAGAATCTTTAGCCATCATATAATTTACGGTGATGTGTTTGCCGATATTTTTAGCAAAATCAAGGAAAGTCACATCTTTCATCCAGTCGTAATTGTTCACCAATTCGGCTTTGTTTGGTTCGTTACCTTCAAAGTTTAAGAATCTTGACAATTGACTTTTAAGGCAATCTACGTAATACAAAAGGGTTTCCTCATCTAACAGATTACGTTCTGCGGATTTTCCAGATGGGTCACCAATCATTCCTGTCGCACCACCAACCAAAGCAATAGGCTTGTGACCGTGACGTTGAAAATGAGCCAAAATTTTAATTGGAATCAAACTTCCGATGTGTAACGAATCTGCTGTTGGGTCAAAACCGATATAGGCTGTGGTCATCTCTTTTTCGAGTTGTTCCTCAATCCCAGGCGTCATGTCGGCGAAAAGTCCGCGCCATTTCAGTTCTTCAATAAAAGCATTCATTATATAAAAATTTTAAGATGCAAAGCTACGAAATTGCTTTCTATTAGCCGATTTTTTAAGTTTAATTAATTTTTTTGGAGCCAGGAACCTGCTTTCCGTTGCAATCTTTTCTTGAAGACCTCGCTGCCGCTCGGCTTCCAAGAAAAGGATTTTCACTACAATCAGGGCTAGAGATTTGTCATAGTTTTATAGATTTCAAAAACGCAGAAGCTTTCTCTTCCCAATTGTTATTATCCAAAATAATTTTCACAAAAGCTGTTCCTATAATGCCGCCTTGCGCTTTCTCCGTAACCGACTCAAAATCTTGTTTGTTTTTAATGCCAAATCCGATGAATACTGGATTTTTTAGATTTAATGTAGCCAATCGATTGAGGTATTCTTCATTTTTTAAAGTCGCATTTGAGTTTCCTGTGGTCGAAGAAGAACTTACCGCATACAAAAATCCAGAACTCAACGAATCCAAATATTTGATGCGCTCTTCGGAAGTTTCAGGTGTTACCAAAAATGAAAAATTGATGCTGTATTTTTCTAAAATTTTGCCGTATTGTTTCTCAAATTCGAAAGCTGGAAGATCCGGAATTATTAATCCTGAAACACCAACTTCCTGACATTTTCGACAAAATTTCTCAAATCCAAATTGCAAAACAGGATTGATGTAGCCCATCAAAACTTTGGGAATTGTTACTGAATATTTTATTTCGGCTAGTTGTTCGAATAATTTTGCGATGGTCATTCCGTTTTTCAACGCCAAAATATGCGCCTCTTGAATTACAGGACCATCAGCAACGGGATCGGAATACGGAATTCCAATTTCCATCATATCTGCGCCAGAATCTTGAATGATTTTTGCGATTTTTCCAGTGTCATCCAATTGCGGAGCGCCCGCTGTAAAGTATATATTGAGTTTTTTCATTTTTGAGAAGTTAGATTTTAGAGGTTAGAAATTAGATTTTTTGAGAGGCTGTTATTTCGACGTTAGTTGAAATCTCATGTTTTAAAGAGATTCCTCATTTCCACTTCGACAAGTTCAGTGTTCATTCGAAATGGCAAATTTTTGTGTGGATAACGACTTTGCGACCCGGCTTGAGCGGAGCTCTTTTCTTTGTTTTTCGGCGGCGAAGCCGCCGAAAAACAAAGAAAAAGCGAGAGTGGAAGACGGAAATTGTCGCCCAAAAACTTTTAAATTGATTAGCCATCTACTAAATGTTGCAAGTATGTTTCCATATCCTTATCTCCACGACCGGAAAGACAAATGACCACAACATCGTCTTTTTCGAATTTCTTTTTGTCTAAAACCGCCAAAGCGTGCGCCGATTCTAATGCAGGAATAATTCCTTCAAGTTTTGTCAATTCAAAAGCTGATTTTAGGGCTTCATCATCATTAATGCTGAAAAATACAGCGCGTTTTTGGTCATGTAAATTGGCATGCATTGGCCCAATTCCCGGATAATCCAAACCTGCAGAAATCGAATGTGGCTCTATGACTTGCCCATCTTTGGTTTGCATCACTAGACTCTGACTTCCGTGCAAAACGCCCAATGTTCCTAAGAAAGTTGTCGCCGCCGATTTTCCAGAATGAATGCCCAAACCACCAGCTTCCGCCGCGATAATTTTGACTTCTGGTTGGTTCAGAAAATGATAAAAAGTTCCTGCAGCATTGCTTCCGCCACCAACGCAAGCAATGACGTAATCGGGATTTTCTCGTCCTATTTTTTCATTCAGTTGTTCTTTTATTTCTTTCGAAATTACACTTTGAAACCTCGCCACCAAATCCGGAAAAGGATGCGGCCCAACAACGCTTCCAATAATATAATGTGTGGTTGTTGGATGGTTGATCCAATCGCGTAAAGCTTCATTCACCGCATCTTTCAAAGTTTTTGATCCCGAAGTGGCAGGGACCACTTTTGCGCCCAACATTTTCATTCTCGCCACATTGGGAGCTTGACGAGCAATGTCTATTTCGCCCATATAAACAATGCATTCTAAACCGAGAAGTGCACAAGCTGTCGCCGTTGCAACGCCGTGTTGACCAGCACCCGTTTCTGCGATAATCCTATGTTTCCCGAGTTTTTTTGCGAGTAAAGCTTGACCTAAAGCATTGTTGATTTTGTGTGCGCCAGTGTGATTGAGATCTTCCCGTTTTAAATAAACATTTGTGCCGTATTTTTCGCTTAGATTTTTCGCGAAATAGAGTGGTGTTGCTCTTCCTACATAATCTTTCAGCAAGTTTTGATATTCTTCTTGGAAATCTTTAGCTTCGATTATTTCGGTATATTTTTCTTGCAATTCGGCAACATTGGGATAGAGCATTTCTGGGACAAAAGCACCACCGAATTCGCCATAATAGCCGTTTTTATCTGGGTTTTTAAAGTTCATTATTTCTTAGATATTAGAGTTTAGATGTTAGAAATGAGATTTTTAAAATCAATAATTTTTTGAATGTTTTTATTACCAGCTTCGATTTCAAATTTTGAATTGATGTCTAAAGCAAATGGTTGTTGGTTAATAGTTGAGAGTTGTTGGATATTCTCGTTTGAAATTCCGCCGCTTAAAAAATACGGAATAGGTATTTTGAGTTCATTTAAAATTTGCCAGTCAAAGCTTTTTCCGGTTCCGCCAAAGGCTTTGCTGTCGGTATCGAATAAGAGATTTGAGATTTGAGATTTGAGATTTGAGATTTTTTCAATCTGTTTTTTCAAATCTGTAAAATCTTGTCCAATTCTAATTACTTTAATTATTTCAATGTTTTTTTCTAATTTTTTTCTTAATTCAAAAATAAATTCCTCCGTTTCATCGCCATGCAATTGTATGAAATTGAGTTGTGCTTTTTCTGAAATCTCAACAATTTTTCCCACACTTTCATTTACAAAAACACCGACTTTTCCTTGATGATTAATTTCTGAAATTTGCTTTAAACTCAAATGATTCAAAACATATCTTGGTGATTTTTCGTAGAAAATAAAACCTAAGAAATCCACTTTTATATCAATTAATTCCTGAATTTGATCTGGCTTTGTTAAGCCACAAACTTTGAGTTGGATTTGAGGTTTGAGATTTGAGATTTGAAATTCCATTGCTAAATTTTTACATTTGATACAAATTCTTCAAATTTCTTTCCTGGATTTTCGTTTTTCATAAAATATTCGCCCATCAAAAATCCGTCAAAACCTTTTTCTTTTAAAAAATTAAAATCTTCTTCATGGTAAATTCCACTTTCTGCGATGGAAAAAATATCTTTTGGAAGCTGATTTTTCAAATCTACTGAATGTTGTAAATTCACTTTGAAATCTTTTAAATTTCGGTTGTTAATTCCCACAAAATCCACTTTGTTATTAATATGTTTCAATTCTTCTTCGGAATGAATTTCCAGCAAAACCTCCAAATTTAATTCGTGTGCCAATGCAGTAAATTCTTGCACTTGATTTGGAGAAAGGCAAGCTGCAATCAGCAAAATAATATCTGCGCCAATGGATTTCGCTTCATAAAACTGATATTCGTCCACCATAAAATCTTTCCTCAAGATCGGAATATTAACAGAATTTCTCACCGAAATAATATCTTCGAAACTTCCGCCAAAAAAGTCCTGGTCCGTCAAAATAGAAACCGCACTTGCACCAAATTTTTCATATTGTGAAACGACTTCCAAAGGCGAAACTTTATCGTTAATAATGCCTTTGCTGGGCGATTGTCGTTTAAATTCTGCGATAATTCCAGACTTCGACTTTATCGTTTCTTTTAAAGACAAAGTTTGTCTTCCAAAAAACTTAGAATCTTTCAGTTGTTGAATAGAAATCTTAGATTTGGCTTCCGAAATTTCTTGTTTTTTTCTTTCTATTATTTTATTTAGGATGTTCATTTTATTTTGTTGTTGGTTGTCGGTTAATAGTAATAATAAGTTTGGAAAATCCATCAACTATTAACCAACAACTGTAAACTTTTCAATGCTTTTCCGCTTTCTAAACTTTCCTTTGCCATCGAAAGACAATTTTCGTAATCGCCATATTTTCTTGTGTTTTCTAAAGCTAGAGCGGCGTTGGCTAATACAACGGCATTTTGAGCTTCAGTTCCGTTGCCTTCTAAAATAGAGATGAAAATTTGTGCTGCTTCTTTTTTCGTATTTCCACCATAAATCGTTTCGGGTAAATAGTTTTTGAATTTCAAATCTTCTGCCGAAACAATTTTTTCTCCATTTTTATTGAAAATTTTAGCATCAGCTGTTAATGAAATTTCATCGTAACCATCCAAAGCATTTACGAGTATAAATTCTTTATTTTCCTTTTGTAAAAGGTATTGATAGACTCTTGCAATTTCCAAATGGGCAACACCAATCATCGGAAAATCGGGTTGAACAGGATTCACCAAGGGCCCAAGCATATTGAAAAAAGTTTTTAAACCCAATTGTTTTCTAAGTGGTGCAACGGTTTTCAAAGCTGGATGAAAAAGTGGAGCGTGAAGAAAACAAATATTTCCTTTTTCTAAGTCGGCTTTCAAATCCTCAGAATTATCTTTGAATTGATAACCTAATTCTTCTAAAACATTTGAAGAACCACTAATCGATGACGCTGCATAATTACCGTGTTTAGCGACTTGTTGTCCAGTCCCTGCCACGACAAAACTTGCCAATGTGGAAATGTTAAAAGTGTTTTTTCCATCGCCGCCGGTTCCAACAATATCCACCAAATCTTTAGTTCCTAAGTCGATGGGCTTTGCGACTCGCAATAAAGCTTCACGAAAACCGATTACTTCTTCGAGTGTAATTGTACGCATCAGAAAAACGCTGATAAAAGAAATCACTTCACTATCATTGAATTTTCCTTGAGAAATTTCCAATAGAATAGCTTTCGCTTCAGATTTTGTAAGCGTTTGATGGTTAAAAAGGTATTGTAAAATTTCTTTCATTTTGGTTGATGGTTCTTTTATAAACTGGAAATTTTTAAACAATTAAAAAATTTTCTAGAATTTGTCTTCCTTGCGGTGTTAAAATACTTTCTGGATGATATTGAACGGCGTGAACATCGTAGGTTTTGTGTTTCAAACTCATAATCATTCCTTTGTCATCTACGGAAGTTATTTCGAGTTCTTCAGGGAAGTTTTCGGGATTCACCGCCCAAGAATGATACCGCCCAACTTCCAATATTTCGGGAAGATTTTTAAAAATGGAATGTTCTTTAATTTGCTTGGATTCGGTGGCTATACCGTGATAGATTTCCGAAAGATTGATTAAACTTCCGCCAAAAGCTTCCGCAATAGCTTGTTGACCCAGACAAACACCAAAAATGGATTTTGTTGGGGCATATTTTTTAATGACATCTAATAAAATTCCAGCTTCCTTGGGAATTCCAGGACCTGGCGAAAGGATGATTTTATCGTACTTTTCAATGTCTTCCAAAGCGATTTGGTCGTTTCTAAAAACTTCTATTTTTTCATCAATAATTTGCTCAATCATTTGAACGAGATTGTAGGTGAAACTGTCGTAATTGTCGAAAACCAAAATTTTAATTGATGGTTGATGGTTGTTAGTTGTTGGTTGTATATTGTGTTGCATTCTCTTTATATGTTTATAGTCAAATTAACTCATTTTCGCTGCTTTTGCAATCGCTTTTTTCAAAGCACCTATTTTATTATTAACTTCTTGAAGTTCATTTTCTGCATTAGATTTAGCAACAATTCCTGCGCCCGCTTGATAAAATAACGTATTGTTTTTACTTAAAAAACTTCTAATCATAATCGCTTGGTTGCAGCTTCCGTCAAAGCCAACAAAACCGATGCACCCTGCATAAAAGCTTCTTGAAGTTTTCTCATGTTCGTCAATCAATTGCATGGCTCTGTATTTTGGTGCGCCACTCAAAGTTCCCTGTGGAAAGGTGATTGCAATCATTTCATAAGGATTTTGGTTTTCCGAAACATCCGCCACAACTTCCGAAACCATGTGAATAACGTGAGAAAAAAAATGAATTTCTTTCAATTTGGTTACCGTCGTATTTTTTCCGTGAATGCTCAAATCATTTCTTGCTAAATCTACTAACATCGTGTGTTCGGCATTTTCTTTGGGATCTTTTTTAAGCTCTTCGGCAGATTGTAAATCAAACTCGACATTTCCTGTTCGTTTGAAAGTCCCTGCAATGGGGTGAATAATGGCTTTTTTATTTTTAATAATCAATTGACTTTCTGGGCTGGAACCCATTAATTTGTAATCGCCATAATCGAAGAAAAATAAATAAGGAGAAGGATTAATATTTCGCAAAGCACGATAAACATTGAATTCGTCACCTCGGAATTTTTGCTCGAATCTTCTACTTAAAACCAATTGAAAAACATCGCCACGGAAACAGTGTTTTTTAGCAAATTCAACGGATTTAAGATATTCTTTGTCGGTAAGATTGGAAGTCTCATCACCAATACTTTCGAAAGGATAAACGGGTGCATTTTTTTGATGGATGATATTTTCGATACTTAAAAATTCGGATTTTAAGCCTTCAATTTTATTTTCAATGAGAAACATTTCGTCGTTATGATGGTTGATGGCGATGATGTATTGGTACAATCTGTAACGCAGCAACGAAATTTTGTTTTCCTCAGATTGCGTTTTGAACTGGATATTTTCAAAAAACGGAATCGCATCATAACTGGTATATCCAAAAAGCCCTTGCGCTTGTTTTCCTATTTCTAAATCAGGTGTTTCGCAAACAAAACAATCGGAAAATTCCTGCAAAAGAGTAGTTAGTTTTTGATTTTTAAGACTCACTTTTATGGGGTTTTCTAGAGGAAATTTGAGTTCAGCTTCATCGTAATTACAGATTTCGATTCCAGCAATGGCGTTTACACAAATGAATGAGAAAGAGTTTTCGGAGTTTTGATTTCCAGCGTTTTCGAGCAAAATGGTATCCCGAAATTGATCGCGCAATCGGAGGTAGATCCCGATAGGTGTGTGCAAGTCCGCAAGTTGAGATTTGATGTTGGTTTTAATATGGATTTTGTTGTTGATTTTCATTGTTCGTTACTGTATTTCCTTTGACCAACCCGCAATTTTCCATAAAAAAAGACTTCAACGGATTCGTCAAAGTCTTTGTGATTTTAATATTTTATTTCTATACTAAACAAAAAGCCGATAGCTTCAAGACCTTGACCAAGATTTTGAATGCCACCACCAGTTTTTGTTCATTGATAAATTCATGTGACAAATATAGAAATGAAATTTAATAAAACAATAAATTTATGAAAAATATTATTCAAATTTTAAAACAAACATGAAAGCTCTTGTGTTCATCGTAGAAATCCCAGCAGCCCAATATGGCGGTGTTTCTGGATTGTCCGCGACAATTTCGTTGTTCATGAAGAAGGTTCCACGGATGGCTGGTGTGAGCTTAAATCGGCTGAAATAAATCTGAATTCCTAGTTCTGCTGTCCAACCAAAATTATGCGATGTAGAACGGAAAATGTTTCTAGAATTGTCTTCTGTACTGGTTTCGTTTGATTGTAAATTCATCAAATAATTGACGCCTCCAGCGGCATAAGGTCTGGTGTTGTACCATCTATCACCATGAAATTCTAACAAAATAGGAACGTCAACATAAGTTGATTTAACTGTTTTTATTCGGTCTGTATCGGTCATCACAATCGGTGTGAAAGCTGGGAATTGTGTTGTTCCGCCTGCGTATTGATCATTGGATTGTGTGTTAAAAGTAAACTCTCTTTCTACAAAATGTAATCCTGGTTCTATGCGAAGATCCAAATAGTCGTTAAGACGCATTTTCCCGATAAGACCAGCTCCGAAGCTGAAAGCAGGTTTAACGTGTATTAAACTTTCTTGACCATTCATCCCATATCTTGGATCCAAAACCAGTTTTGAGTCAAAATTATTTGCAGCAAGGTAAAATCCCCAACTGAATTTTTGGGTGTCAAAATCTTCAAGATTATCGAGACGATCTGTTTTTCTAAAGATGTCTGTAAGTTGTGCGTTAGCCGTAAATCCAGTTAACAATGCGATGGCTACAAGATGTTTCAGTTTTGTCATCCTATTATTTTGTGGCTTTATAAATTGTCGCAATACCTAGGCTTAGCTTTTTGTATTCTACTTTTGAGAAGCCTGTTTGCAGCAATATGTTTTTCATTTTTTCACCAAAAGGAAAGGCGTTAACGGAGTCTGGCAAATAGGTGTAGGCTCTGTTATCTTTGGAAACCAATCTTCCGATAGCGGGTAAAATATTTTTAAAATAAAACATATAGAGTGGTCCCATAAATCCTTCAACTTTTGAAAACTCTAATATATAAACACTTTTGTTTTCTTTCACCACTCTTTTTAATTCTGCTAAACCTTTTTCAAGATTTTCAAAATTTCTAACACCAAAAGCAACTGTTACAGCATCGAAATTGTTATCCTCAAAAGGCAATCTTTCAGCATCGCCTTTCATCATGGATATTTTATCAGAAAGCTTTTGTTTCTTTACTTTTTCGATGCCCACATTCAACATTTGCTGAGAAAGATCTAGACCTGTTACGTGCGCCTGAGTGCCTTTTTGTACTGTAATGGCAAGATCACCCGTGCCTGTAGCAACGTCCAAAACAGTTTTGGGTTGGTCTTTATTTAACCATTTAACCAAAGTGTTTCGCCACAGCACATCAATTTTCATTGACAAAACATGATTCAGAAGATCATATTTTGGGGCAATGTTGTCGAACATATCTTCGACTTGACTTTTCTTGCTATTATCAGTATTATATGGTGTTACGTTATTATGATCCAAAATAAAAATATATAATTAAACGTGAATTTTGATTAAAACTTATAGTTTTCGTTGTAATAATTTATAAAATCTTGTTTTCTAAAGATTTTGGTACGGCTTTCTACTTTATCGATGTTTTTAATGACTTTATCATAATCTTCATCAATGTTAAAATAGAAATCTTCGTTGTAAAGTTTGTTTGACTTTTTAATGTCTCCAATAAAGTTTTTCCCATCGATAGTGGTATGTCCTTGTGACAAAATCAAAGAATCTTTGTCGCGGAAATAGCCATAATATTGTTTGAAAACATAATAGTCTTTGTGTGCAATATTCAGCATTCCGCGGTCTTTTATAACCTGAAAGCTAGAGTCGTATAGCATTTTTTTGTTTTGGTCAAAAACCTTGATGTCATTTTTGCCTTTATCTAAATTTATTTTTAGATATTGTCCAGAAGCTAATATTTTTTGCTCGCCATTGTTGATTCGGAAAAAATAAGTATCGGGCGTAGGATTGTCCACCAAATAATAATTAGGTTTAGCCAGAAATAAAAAATAAATTCCGAAAGAAGCTATAGCAGCTATAACAGCCAAGAGAAGGCCTTTCAGAGATGGGTTGTTTTTTAGCATTGTTTCTGATATTCAAATTGAAGCTTTGTCAAAAAGACAATATGCAAATTTAGTAATTATTTGCAAGAAAATAAGATGATAAATTCCGCTTTATTTAGTTATTAAAATCAGCCTACAAAAGCTAAAGTGGTATTTATCGGAATTCCTCACAACAAATTCAAAAAAATATGTAATTTTGTTTTTTTAATTATTCAAAAATCTTCGATGCCAAATACAGTTATTATAGGGTCTGGATGTTATGTACCAGAAAATGTTATTGACGGTTCCTACTTTATGGATTCAATTTTTTATGATGAAAATAACGAAAAAATTGATAAACCAAATTCTGAAGTTATCAGCAAGTTTGTTGATATCACAGAAATTGAAGAAAGGCGATACATCAATGCAGGCGAGTATAATTCGGATTTAGGTCTTCGTGCTGCAACTCAGGCAATAGAAGATGCTGGTGTGGACAAAGAATCTATTGATTATATTATCTATGCTACCAATTTTGGAGAAGTTGATGAGAAAGGCCTTCCCAATTTTATGCCTTCTTTAGCGGCTCGACTAAAGAATAAACTTGGCATTAAGAACAGAAATTGTATTAATTATGATATGATTTTTGGATGTCCAGGTTGGGTAGAAGCGTTAATCTTGTCCGATGTTTTATTAAAATCTGGTCGTGCTAAAACAATTTTGGTTGTAGGAGGTGAAACCTTAAGTCGTGTTACCGATCCTTTTGATAGAAACAAACTGATCTTTGCAGATGGTGCTGGAGCAGTCGTGGTAACAACTACAGAGGAAGAAAATGTTGGTATTATTGCGGATTCTACAATATGTGATAATGGTGAAGAATTGTGTTATTTGGAAAACGGAACATCTCTTAATTTAGAAGATGATCAAAGCAAATTATACATCCGTATGCGTGGGCGAAAAATCTACGAATATGCACTGAAAAATGTGCCAGATGCTATAAAAGCAACTATTGATAAAGCCAATCTGGACATTGCAGATATTGATAAAATCTTAATTCACCAGGCGAATGCCAAGATGGATTATGCGATGATTTCAAGATTGTTCAAACTATATGGTATTAAAGATTATGATCATGCTATTGCGCCGATGACTATTCAGAAATTCGGGAATTCTTCGGTGGCAACAGTTCCGACAATGTTTGATTTGATTAGAAAAGGCAAAATGGAAGGACAAAGTTTCACGCCTGGAAGCCATATTCTCTTCACTTCTGTTGGGGCTGGGATGAATATCAATTGCGTGGTATATCGCTTTCCAAAGGATAAAATTTAATTTATCTAAAATAAATATAAGTCAAAAAGGCACAGAGTAACAATTTGGTTTACTTTGTGCTTTTTGTTTGTGCTTATTTTAAAGTTGAAGCTTTATGATGAAAAACATTTTGGGAATCATTGCTTTTTTTGTTCTCATCGAATTTTATATTTATCAAGCGGTTCGTACCGTTGTTAGCAATACATGGGCACGTGCTGTCTATTGGGTGGTTACCGTTAGCATCTATGCGTTGTTAATTTTTCTTGTGACGCAGTTCGATAGGACAAATCGTAGTCCTATGCAAGTTAATCTCATTATGGGACTTATTTTGGTATTTGCAATCCCAAAACTTTTAACTTTCTTTTTCTTATTAATTGAAGATATTATTCGTTTGTTGAGATTTGGAGTTCAATCGTTTTCTTCTGGACAAACAGGACATTATCCGAGTCGTAGAAAATTTGTTAGCTTGATAGGTCTAGGTACTGCAGGAATAATGTCTTACGCTTTTTTGGATGGAATTATTTTCGGAAAATACCGCCATCGTGTTCGCAAAGTGAAATTAAAATTAAAAAATCTTCCCAAAAGTTTTAAAGCTTACAAAATTGTTCAAATCTCGGATGTACACAGCGGTACATTTCAAGATCCGTCGAAGTTGCAACATGCCATTGATTTAATTAATCAACACAAACCAGATTTAGTCCTATTTACGGGTGATATGGTGAATAATTATGCGGAAGAGTTTCAGCCGTTTATTAATTTATTTAAAAGCATCCAGGCAAAAGATGGCAAATTTTCTATACTTGGCAATCATGACTATGGTAAGTATGGTAAATTTAATTCTAAGGAAGAGGAATACCAAAATGTTCCTAAACTTATTCAATTTCAAAAAGAAGCAGGCTTCAGAGTGTTAAGAAATGAGCATCTTAGCATTGAAAAAAACGACGAAAAAATCTACCTTCTCGGTGTTGAAAACTGGGGCGAAAAACCATTTCCTCAATATGGCGATTTGGACAAAGCTTTAGAAAATGTACCAAGTGATGCTGTTAAAATTTTGATGTCGCATGATCCTACACATTTTGATTATGCCGTGAAAAACAATCCTAACTTTGTACACCTTACTTTGTCTGGTCATACACACGGCATGCAGTTTGGGGTCGATCTCAAAAATGTGAAATGGTCCCCCATAGAATATCGTTACAAAAAATGGATGGATCTTTATGAAAGTAATGGTCGCTATCTCTATGTTAATCGAGGTTTTGGTGTCATTGGCTATTCCGGAAGAGTGGGGATTTTACCAGAAATTACCTTGTTTGAATTAAGTTAAATTTTAAAACAAATAATCCTTCATTCGAGAAGTTGCTAGTTCATTTTCTGTCACAAAATCCAGGAAAGCAATCAATTTGTCCTCAAAACTTTTTCCAAGATTGTATTTTTTGTAAAAAGGAAATGCGTAAGGAAGTTCCTCTTTTTCAAAAAATTGCCATGCATTCATGTAAACTTGGACGTAATCTTCGTTTTGCAAAGTTTCCAAAATCATATTTTCATAAAACTTCTGAGGCGTTATTTGGAACACATAATCGTTGAAAGGTAATTGCGAATACGGTGACAAACTTTCTGGCACAATGACGAGGCTGTCATCATAATAAAGCTTTGTTTTATCCTTTTTTAAACGTCTAAAAATAAAACCAATATTGGAATGTTCGATATTCGAAACATAAGAAAAGTCCAAGCTTTTTATATCTTTATTAGGAAGTTTTAGGAGTTTTTGACGAAGGCCGCGGATTTTTTTTTGAAGTTCATCTTCAAGAATCTTTTTAGCAATTTCGATTTCGGAAGTTGTAGAACGAATGTTGTAAAAAGCCACTTCGTGTCCTGCCGTTGTTAGTTTTTTTAAAGTTTTCTTAAGGCGTTCTGCAATAGAAACATCAACAAAAAAAGTGACAAGAGTAGAATAGATGTCAAGGTTTTGAACAATGATTTCTATATTTTGTTCCAAAGATGCTATTAATGTTTCGTCATCAATTTCTGGATTGATACGGTCTTTTCCAAAAGGAATTGTAAGGTTAATACTTAGTAACAGCATCTTCAGAACAGGTTTTGACTTATTTAGCCAATTTTATTTTTAGGTTTTTAATCATATCTTTTGACATGCTTTCGATATCAAAATCATAACTAAGTCCCCAATCTTGTTTTGCTACAGAATCATCAATACTTGCTGGCCAAGAATCTGCAATCGCTTGACGGAAATCGGGTTCGTATTTAATAGTAAATTCAGGCATGATTTTTTTTATTTCTTCTGACAATTCTTTAGGATTGAAACTCATCCCGCCAAGATTATAAGAAGTTCTTACCCTAACTTGTTCTTTTGGTGCCGTCATCAATTTGATTGTTGCGTTTATCGCATCATCCATGTACAGCATTGGCATTTTCGTATCTTCTTTGATGAAGCTTGTGTAGCTACCGTTCTCTACCGCTTCGTAGAAAATTTCTACCGCATAATCTGTTGTTCCCCCGCCAGCCGGCGCTTTCCAAGAAATCAAACCTGGATAACGGATACTTCTGATGTCAACATTATATTTTTCAAAATAATATTCGCACCATTTTTCACCAGCCATTTTCGAAATTCCGTAGACTGTAGAAGGATTAAGAACCACCTCTTGTCCTACATTTTCTTTAGGAATACCTTTTCCAAAAACTGCGATGGAGCTTGGCCAAAATATTTTATTAATAACACCTTGTTTTGCCAATTCGCAAAGGTGGATAAGTGGTTCTAGGTTAAGTTTCCAGGCGAAAAGAGGTTGCTTTTCCGAAGTTCCGGATAGGAGAGAAGCTAAGTGGTACACCGTTGTAATTTGATGTTCTTTGATAAAGTCGGTCATTGCTTCAAAATTGGAAACGTCCAATCTTTCATAATGTCCCGCTTCGGTAATCCCTTCTTTCCATTTGTCTAGTCCAGATGCGAAGACATTTTCTTTGCCATAGAGTTCTACAAGTTTTAGGGTAAGTTCAGTGCCTATTTGTCCCAGAGCACCGGTGATAAGAATGCGTTCTGTAGCCGTGTTCATAATTACTTTTTAGTTATGACAAATCTAATTAAATTTTGTTGCTTTTCGAAATTTTTAAACCAAATAATCTAGCCCGACTGCGCTTGGAATCCTAAATAATTTTCAATATTTTATTTCGTGTAACGTCAATAAATACTTAATTTAGTTCTATAAAATTTTCACCCATGAAACCGATTTTAAGAATACCATGTTTTAATACAATAAAAGACAGTCCAGAACTCAGAATTTTTGATGTGAGAACAGGTTTAAATGCTTTTGAAAACTACGAAAAAGAACATCTCAAAAATGCTGTTTATGTGAGTCTAGATAGTGATTTAGCAGAAATTGGTAATTTTGAAAATGGTGGACGTCACCCTTTGCCAAGCCCAGAAAAATTTGCACAGACTTTAGGCGATTTGGGAATTTCGCCGCAATCACATGTTATTATTTATGATGATAAAAATGGCGGTAATGCCGCTGCGAGATTTTGGTGGATGCTAAAAGCTTTTGGTCACGAGAAAGTTCAGGTTTTGGATGGTGGACTTCAACGAGCTATTTCGGAAAATTTAGAAACCGAATCGGGAAATTTTAAATATCAAAAAAGCAATTATCCAATTACAGATTGGAAACTTCCACAAAAAAATATCGATGAAGTAGAAACAGCTACTTTGAAAAAAAATGCTGTAATCATCGATGTTCGCGAAGCACAACGCTATAACGGGATTACCGAACCTATCGATTTGGTGGCGGGGCATATTCCCAATGCGATTAACATTCCGTTTGCTGAAAATCTAGACGAGAATGGAAATTTTAAAACACCTGAAGAATTGCATGAAAAATATGAAAAGCTGTTCCACGATTTTTCTAAAGAAAATATTATTGTGCATTGTGGATCGGGTGTAACAGCTTGCCATACGCTGTTGGCGATGAACGAAGCTGGTTTTGAAATTCCAAATCTTTATGTCGGATCTTGGAGCGAATGGTCCAGAAACAAATTGTAGAACGATAAGATATCAATGAAATATTCTTTTAAAAATGATTATACAGAAGCTTGTCATCCTCGGATTTTGCAAGCCTTGATAGCTACTAACGATACACAGCAATTGGGCTATGGACAAGATGAATATTGCCAACAAGCTGCAAAATTGTTTCAGGAAAAAATAAAAAATGAAAATGCTGGCGTATATTTCGTAAGTGGCGGAACGCAGGCTAATTTGTTGGTGATTTCTTCTTTGTTAAAACCTTTTGAAAGCGTTATATCAGCGGATTTTGGACATATCCAAACCAACGAAACGGGCGCCATAGAAGCGGTTGGGCATAAGATTAATCTCATTCAAACTAAAGATGGAAAGATTACACCCAGCAATATACAAGTGGTTTTGGACAAACACCAAAACATTCCTCATCAGGTGCGACCAAAGCTGGTTTATATTTCAAATACCACCGAAATTGGAACACATTATTCTAAAACAGAATTGGAAAAGTTGTATCAATTTTGTCAATCCAAAAATCTTTATCTTTTTATTGATGGCGCTAGAATGTCACAAGCCATTGCGATTCCTGAGGCTGAATTAAGTTTGGAAATTATCGCGAAAAATTCTGATGTTTTTTATTTTGGAGGAACCAAAAATGGCGCTTTAATAGGCGAAGCGATTATTTTTAATAACGAAAAATTAAGCGAAGATTTTCCTTTTGTTATCAAACAAAAAGGTGCGATGTTGGCGAAAGGCAGATTGTTGGGCATTCAGTTTCTGGAGCTTTTGAAAGATGATTTGTATCTCGAATTGGGAAAACATGCCAATCGACAAACCCAAAAGATAAAGTCGGCTTTTGAAAAGAAAAATGTATCTTTTTTGACAAATTCTTTGAGCAATCAGATTTTTCCGATTCTTAAAAATGACCATATCAAAATTTTACAACACGAATTTGATTTTTATATCTGGCAACAGATTGATGCAGAACATTCTGCCATTCGGTTGATTTGCTCTTGGGCGACCACGGATGAAGTTGTTGGCCAATTAATCACAAACATTGAAAATCTGTAATGCTATTTCAAAAAATAATAGCGGTAATTGTTCAATTGTTTTTGAGCATTTAATATTTTTGCAGAATAAAATTTAATAAAAAATTATGGCTTCAGGCTTTTTTGCAATATTGGACGACCTTGCAGCACTCATGGATGATGTGGCTGTGGCAAGTAAGGTGGCGACACAAAAAACCGCAGGAATTCTGGGTGATGACCTCGCTGTTAATGCTGAAAAAGCGACAGGTTTTGAGTCTTCCCGCGAGATTCCTGTACTTTGGGCTATTACAAAAGGTTCGTTTCTCAACAAGTTGATAATTGTTCCGATTGCTTTGTTGCTGAATGCTTTTTTTCCAATTGTTATTAAATATGTATTAATTGCCGGAGGTTGTTATCTGGCTTTTGAGGGTATGGAAAAGATTTTTCATTTTCTGTTTCATAAAAAAGAAATTGAACAAACGGATAACAATATTACCGAAGTTCTTGAACATCAACTCCCAGAACAACAAGAAAAAGCAAAAATAAAAGCGGCAATTACCACAGATTTTATTTTGTCAATCGAGATTGTGATTATCGCGCTGGGAACGGTTTTAAAACAACCTCTGAATATCCAAATT
Source organism: Soonwooa purpurea (assembly GCF_053891095.1). NCBI lineage: Bacteria > Pseudomonadati > Bacteroidota > Flavobacteriia > Flavobacteriales > Weeksellaceae > Soonwooa > Soonwooa purpurea. Next base: position 228,520 of record NZ_JBSSMA010000003.1, on the reverse strand, counting down.
GTAACGGTTTGTATTGTTTCTGTCTTGGCTACTGTCGGCGTTTATGGTATTGTTGCGCTGATTGTAAGGATGGATGACGCTGGATTCAAATTAATTGATAAATCCAACAACCGGGGTGTTTTTTCGAAAATAGGACATTTTTTGGTAAAACTTTTACCAGTCGTTATTAAGATATTGGGCGTTGTTGGGACGATAGCTTTGTTATTGGTTTCTGGTGGAATCTTCCTCCACAACATCGATTATTTCCATCATCTTTTTCCGAATGTTCCAGATATAATTAAAGAGTTTGGATTCGGTATTGTGGTGGGAACTGCTATGGTTTTGGTAATTACTTTAATTCAGAAAATTGTACAATTGGCTCGGAAATAAATGTATTTTAAATAGGATTAAGATGATTTTAAAAAATCTTCTTTTGTGATTTGATATACAAAATTAAGTTTTGAAGTTTCACCAAAATAAACAACTTCTTCTTCACCTATTTTTTGCGCGTCAAGTCGTTCAATAGAAATTTGAGAGCGCAAATTAGTTGCACCAATATGGAAGATAACTTTGTCAACAAACTGGAAAATATACGCCATCATCAACTTTTTGGCAGAATGGTTAATGCCTGTTCCCCAAAATTGGGTTCCGTAAAACGTATAACCGATTAAGATGCTTTTGTCTTCCGCATTATAATCATAAAACCTCGTGCTGCCTGCAACTTTTCCACTTTTCTTATCAATGATTTTAAAAGCACCGCCACTTTGCATAGCGCCTTGAAAAAAGTTTTCAAAAACTGCTCTTTTATAGCGGTCGGGATTGGGATGTTGCGCCCAAATTTCCTTTTCGCAAGCAACCGCATATATAGCTTCAACATCTTCTTTTGAAAGCGGTTCAAGGATTAAAATCTCATTTTCTAAACGGGTTTGCAACGAAAATTCCATACACAATTATTGATAACGTTGATGTTCTTTATTCTTTGAAAAACGCTGGGTAATTGGTTTTAATAAAGCTTTATATTTTTCAATATCAAATAGTTGAGAGTCGGTAAGTGCTTTGTAAGTCAACCAAATACTGAATGGGAACAATATGATATTCGGGAACCAAGTCGCTAAATAAGGATCGAGTTCGCCTTTCCAAGAAAGGTTTTCGACACTCAGGTTAATCACGTAGAAAATGATAAAAATAACAATGGCGATAACTACGGGAAGTCCCATGCCGCCTTTTCTAATAATGGAACCTAAGCTGGCGCCAATTAAAAAGAAAATAATACAAGTCACAGAGAAAGATATAATCCGTTGTTGATAGATGATAACTTTGTTTTTATATTTTTTCATTTCTAAAACTTGATCTTGCGACATTCGGTTGGTGTCTTTCAGATTGTTAAGTTTCGCATAGGCGTTATACAAAACTTCAAGTTTTTTATCTTGCTCTAATTTATCTGCGGTGAAATTGGGCGTTGCTTTGGTTTTATTTTTTTTATCATCAAGGTATGGCACATAAGCGTTGACCATCAACATGGACTGATTGGCAATGCTGTTAACGCTAATTTTGTTATTAGCATTTGTTTTCTCAAGAGTTTCGGCAACTTCCGCGTAACTTTGAAAACGATAATCATCTGTTATTCTTTCGTTTTCAATAGCTTGATTGATGAGTTCGCTGATATCGAAATGATAGACTAAAGTATCAAATTTTATAGCCTGATTGGGTTGATTAAGACGTTCCTGATAGGTTTTGTTGTTCATTTCATCTTCATAAACGTAACCATTGTAAAGGATTAACTTCAAATAATTAGGATCAACCGCTTTTGCAAAACGACCACTTTTAGAAATTACCGTTTGTTGATTTTCGTAAGAATTGGAGTTTTTATGAAGAAAAACACCTTCTAGGTTTTCACCATTTTCGCCCGTTATTTTATCAAATTTAACAGAGAATCCTGAGATTTGATCGATGAAAACACCCGGTGTAAAGTTAAGAGCTGGTTTGCTAGAAACAATGTTGAATAACATATTCTTCGCTTTCCTCTGAAAATCGGGGATAATATTATTGGAAAAGCCAAATAGCAACAACGAGAGAAAAGTTGCGGTGATGAACAAAGGCGCCATAACTCTTGTAAGGCTGATGCCTGCGGCTTTCATGGCTGCAAGTTCGTAGCGTTCGCCAAAATCACCAAAGGTCATAATCGACGAAAGTAGTATCGTAAGTGGCAATACCATCGACACAACGCTCGCACTCATGTAAAACAAAAATTTGATAATCTCCCAATAACTCAGGCCTTTACCTGTAAATTGCGACATCTGCACCCAAATGATGTTAACAATGAAGATAAAAAATAGGACACTAAAAATGAAAAAAAATGGCCCGAAAAAAGTTTTAATGATATATTGGTCTAACTTTTTCAAATGGAAAAATTATCTAATTTGGTTTCAAAAATACAGCAAAAAAGTCATAATGCGAAAGACATTATGACTTTTTATATTTTGGTTGAACTTAATAATTAAAGTTCTGTAATTAAATATTTGGCATATTTGGATTTATCAAAGCTAAAAATACCCGATGACAAATTTTGATTTTCTTTGTAATCGCTAATGTTAATAGTCGCGATTTGGTTGTTCGTTGCGATTTGCTCCAGTTTCACCAATTTTTTTTGTGGTGTGTTGACATAGAGATTAACCTGTTTCAGCCCATTGTCTTTTACTGGTGTCATTTTGATATAATCCAAAGATTTACCATTGACATTTTTCTTACCAACATAAGTTACATTGTAATCTTTTTTATAAGATTCTAGATAACTAAGTGGCGAAAACATGACGTCGTTATCATTAGGTTTTGCAATGGTTACTTCTTTGTCGCTATCATTGATGTTGTAAACTTTGCTACCGTCGAATATTTGTTCTATACCCATGATTTTAAGTTTGTACTTATCATCACTAGAATAAAAAATTCCTGTTTCTGCTTTGGTTACTTGTCCAGTTCCAGAACCGTAAGTAAATTTGAAGTAGGTGTTTTTTTTACTTTTATAATTTGACGTTACCGCATCCAAAATGCTTTGTGATTTTTGATCAATCTTTTGGGCAAACGAGATTCCAAACGTGAATAATGAAATCCCCAACAACGTCGTCTTTTCTAATATTTTTTTCATATTATTCTTTTCTAGTTCAATTTTTTAGATACTTTTTGTTTTTAGAAGTTAAATTCTAAATAGACAATTGTGTGCCAAATTTCAGAAATAAGACAAAAATTAGTTTTACTTAACGCTTACCGAGCCAGAACTGCTTTCTTTTACAGTGACATTCTTAAGGTCGCCACGTTTAAGAACAACTATGTCAGCACTTGATGAGGCGCTTCCAGTTACGGAATTTCTCACACCAACTTTTATGCCTCCTGATGATGAGGCTTGTAATGTTGCCGTGTCAGCTGTAAATTCTGCTGCTTCCAAATCACCAGAAGATGAGGCTTGACCTGACAAATTTTCCGAACGGCCTTTCATGCTTAATGTTCCAGAAGAAGAAACTTGTGCGACAACATTTTTCGCAATGACTTGACCATAAAAATCGGCGCTGCTATTGACTTGGATAGAAACATTAGCTGCGTCAAAATCGCCTTTTATCGTTGAAGAGCTGGACGCCTGGATATCAAATTTGTCAGATTTGAAGCTGTCTAGTACTTTAACTGTCGAACTAGAAGAAGTGGATAATTTAGAAAAATCTTTGGCATAGACTTTCACGCGAACACGGTTGGTGGAAAGGTTTCTCACGCCTTTTGCAACGCGGATAATGGCTGTGGATCCTTCTTGCGTTACTTCAATTTTGTCAATAATGTCAGATGGCGCGTTGACAACGATTTTTTCGGTGTTGGATTTTACAATTTCTACATCCAAAGAATTCGAGGTTTTAATTTCATCAAAATTGAAATTGAAAGTTTTGTCTATTAATGCACCTTTTCCTTCACTGCTTCCCAAGGAAAAACCGCCAACGCTGAACTCGGATTCGCCATTGGATTTTGAATAGTTACATGCGCTTAATGATAAGCTTAATACTAATAATACGAGGCAAATTTTATTTGTTTTCATGTGTAAATATTGTTTAATGATTTGTATTAATATATAGTTAGACAACCAGAATTGTCATTTTGTTACATCTAATATTTAAAATCTAATATTATTAATAAAATATTATCTTGCGAGGTCGAAAAACTATATTAAAATCTAACATGGATATCAAAAAACTGAAAGCATTTTTTTACCTCGGTGCGTTTTATCTTTTAATCTCATTTTTGTTGAGAATCGTCTTTATTTTTCATCCAATAACCACAAGTAGCTTTGGCTTTTTTGAGAGTATCGGTGTCATTCTACTTGGGATGATTAACGATATTTTCATTTTTTCTGTAGCTTCTGTTTTTTTGGTCATTTACTTTTTGTTTTTATCAAATTCTAAATATGATAAACCTTGGGGCTATATTATTTTTGGATTGTTGTTAGCATTTGCATTGTATATTGCATTTGTCCCCAATAATATTTTTAAACAATATGGCGGATCTGTAGCGGAAATTGCTTTAATTTTTGTGGGTTTAAAAACAATTCTTTTCGGATTATTACTTTTTGTTCCTAACCAGCGTGTGCGCTTCAGGAATATACTTTATTTTATCACACTTTTTTTGTATGTGTTTTTGATTATTCAAAATGCAGTAAGCGAGTATTTTTTCTGGAACGAGTTCGGGGTTCGATACAACTTTATCGCTGTAGATTATTTGATTTATACCAACGAGGTTATCGGAAATATTATGGAATCTTATCCTGTTGTTCCGTTGTTTTCGGTGATGATTTCCATAGCAATTCTGGTTACAATTTTCATTCATAATAGGACCAAATCCGAACTTTTAACACTTCCTAATTTTGTGCAGAAAATGCTTTTTGTAGCCACTTATATTGTGTTGTTTGGACTAAGTTTGTTCGTGATTGGTCAAATTAAAAAAATACATTATCAAAATACGTTTTCGGAAGAGATTAAAAGTAATGGCTTAGAAAAATTTTATACCGCTTTTAATACGAAATCGCTGGATTACGTACAATTTTATCCAAGTATGGGCGAGGCGCAAGCGCAAACTGAATTTTTAAAGCAATTTTCACCTTCAGAGCTTCGTCGTCCAGTGGTTTCTGATCATCCCGAACTTAGAAAAAACGTAGTGCTAATCTCTATAGAAAGTCTGTCTGCGGATTTTATGTCACATTACGGAAACCAAAATAATGTAACGCCATTTTTAGACAGTTTGGCCACCAAAAGTATGATGTTTACCAATCTTTATGCAACGGGGAATCGTACGGTTCGTGGGCTAGAAGCTTTGACATTATGCATCCCACCAACGGCTGGCGAAAGTGTGGTAAAAAGAATTGATAATAAAAATAAATTCACGACGGGATCGGTTTTCAAATCCAAAGATTATCAAGTCAAATATCTTTATGGTGGCGATTCTTATTTTGATAACATGAAAGATTTCTTTGGTGGAAACAATTATGATATTGTGGATCGCGCCGCTTTTAAACCAAATGAAATTACATTTGCTAATATTTGGGGCGTAAGTGATGAAGATATGGCTGAAAAAGCTGTCGAAACAATGAATAAAGAAGCTAAAGCTGGGAAACCATTTTTTAACCATTGGATGACCGTGAGTAATCACAGACCTTTTACCTATCCCGACGGAAGAATTGATATTCCGGGAACGGCAAAATCTCGTGATGGCGGCGTTAAATACACGGATTATTCGATTAAGAAGTTCTTCGAAATGGCGAAAAAGCAAGATTGGTACAAGAATACAATTTTCGTCATTGTGTCGGACCATTGCGCTTCTTCTGCTGGTAAAACAGAACTTCCGATGGATAAATATAGAATTCCTGCCATGATTTTCTCCGAAGGACTTATAGAAGCAAAACAGGTTAATACTTTGATGTCGCAGATAGATTTGATGCCGACTTTATTTGGTTTAATGAATTTCAATTATGAAAGTCAATTTTTAGGACAAGATATTTTTAAACCCAATTATCAGCCGCGTGCTTATATTGCAACCTACCAAGATTTAGGATTAATTAAGAATAATATTTTGACCATTATTTCACCAACTAAAAAAGTGAAGCAATATGATCTGAAACTTCAAAAAAATGATATTTCAGCGAATTTTAATCCGTATTTTGATGAAATTCCGAGAACTGAAATTGATGAAAAATTAAAGAACGAAACCATCGCAACCTACGAGAGCACGTCGCTTTGGCTAAAAAATAAGAAGTTAGATAAGACTGTTTCCAAATAATTTTTATTACATTTACAAAAATTTAACAAACGTATGAAAAATCTGTTGTTTTTATTGGGTTTAGGTCTTGGTGTTATGACATTCGCACAAGCGGGGCCTCCAGCTGGAGAAGCTAAAGTAGGAGAATTCTACGGAAAAGATGTTGAAACGAAAGTTGCGAAAAAAGCCATTTCGGTTTCTAATCTTAATAAAAAGTTAACCAAAGAGGCAAAAGTTGAAAACATTGCGGTAAAAGGAACGGTTACAGAAGTGTGTCCAAAAAAAGGATGTTGGGTAAAACTAAAATCAGATGAAGGCAAAGACTTTTTTGTAAAAATGAAAGATTATGCTTTCTTCGTGCCAGAAGCTTTAGTTGGAAAAACAGTTGTTATGGAAGGAAATGCTGAAAGCAAAACGACTTCTGTTAACGAATTAAAACATTATGCAGAAGATGCAAAAAAATCGCAAGAAGAAATTGATGCGATAAAAGAGCCAAAAACAGAAACACGCTTTTTAGCAAGTGCTATAAAAGTGGTAAAATAATCAACACCGACCAGTCACAATTATTATATTGTAAAGCGCCTTTTGACATCATGTCGGAGGCGCTTATTTTTTGTTGAGTGTCTGCATAATGTCATTGTCTAAGCCGTTAATTCTGCTTATCTTTACACCAAATTTTACTAAAATGATAGACTGGAAAACGGTTAAAGAATACGACGATATTACCTACAAAAAATGTGGTGGCGTAGCCAGAATTGCTTTTAACAGACCAGAGGTACGAAATGCCTTTCGTCCAAAAACGACTTCAGAACTCTATGATGCCTTTTTTGATGCTTCAGAAGATCCATCTATTGGCGTGGTATTGTTGTCTGGCGAAGGTCCAAGTCCTAAAGATGGCGGTTGGGCATTTTGTAGTGGTGGCGACCAAAAAGCACGTGGACAAAAAGGTTATGTGGGCGAAGATGGAAGACACCGTCTTAATATTTTGGAGGTCCAACGTTTGATTCGTTTTATGCCAAAGGTCGTTATTGCTGTTGTTCCGGGTTGGGCCGTTGGTGGCGGACACTCGCTGCATGTAGTTTGTGATTTAACTTTGGCTAGTGAAGAGCATGCTATTTTTAAACAAACCGATGCGGATGTTACCAGTTTTGATGGCGGTTATGGTTCTGCCTATTTAGCCAAAATGGTGGGGCAGAAAAAAGCCCGTGAAATTTTCTTTTTAGGTAGAAATTATTCTGCACAAGAAGCATTTGAAATGGGAATGGTTAACAAAGTTGTTCCTCATGCAGAGCTTGAAGATACAGCCTATGAGTGGGCACAAGAGATTCTTGGAAAATCTCCAATGTCTATCAGAATGCTGAAGTTTGCAATGAATCTTACAGATGACGGTATGGTTGGTCAACAAGTTTTCGCAGGCGAAGCAACCCGTTTGGCTTATATGACAGATGAGGCTAAAGAAGGTCGAAATGCGTTTTTGGAAAAACGCAAACCAGACTTCGGCGAAGATCAATGGATATCTTAAAAAGACTTAGAATTTAGAATGTAGAACGAAAAGATCTATTCTAACATTTTAAATCTAACATCTAATATCTAAAAAAATAAATGAAACATTGGATACAAGCAGCACGTCTGCGTACTTTACCACTTTCTCTCAGTGGAATTATTTTAGGTTCTTTTATTGCCAAATGGCGATTGTCTGAAGAAGGAGGTGTTTGGGATTGGAAGGTTTTTGCATTGGCACTTTTGGTGACTTTGTTGTATCAGATACTTTCCAATTTTGCTAATGATTATGGCGATGGCGTGAAGGGAACCGACCAATTGAGAATTAACGAAGCAGAATCCAGAGCGGTGGCTTCCGGGAAGATAACGCCAAAACAGATGAAAAACGCAGTCATTATAATGGCAATTTTATCATTTGTGGCAACTATTGCGCTTTTGTATGTCGCTTTTGTTCCTAGTTATATGAATGATTTTTACATTTTCATAGGATTAGGCATTGCCAGTATTTTGGCGGCCATTGGTTATACAGTTGGTAAAAAACCTTATGGTTACATGGGCTTGGGCGATATTTTCGTTTTTATATTTTTCGGATTGCTATCGGTTTGTGGTAGTTATTTTTTGTTTACCAAAAGTTTTAGTTGGGATATATTAATTCCAAGTGCTGCTATAGGAATGCTAAGTATGGCAGTACTCAATCTCAACAATATGCGCGATATGGAAAACGACGCAGCTTCAGGCAAAAAAACTTTGGCATTGAGACTTGGTTTTAAAAATGCAATGATTTACGAAATGTTATTGTTACAACTTCCTATCTTGTTGATTTTAACCTTTTTAATGATTAATGGTTTACAAGCTGCGGGTAATTATTATGCATTTATTGTTATGATTTTGTTGTTTCCATTTGCAGCTTTGCGACGAAAAATTATGCAAGTGAAAGCCCATGAAGAGCTTGATCCTTTTCTAAAACAAGTTGGAATTTTAACCTTTATGATGGCGGTTTTAACAGCTTTCGGACTTAATTTTTTTAAATAATTAAATATGCAAATCAAGGCTTTTGTGAATTGTCAAATGCTCATAAGAAAACCTATTGATGAGGTTTTTAACGCATTCATTGATCCAGAAATCACAACTGAATTTTGGTTCACAAAATCAAGTGGTCAACTAAAAGTGGGTGAAACCACAACTTGGACTTGGGAAATGTATAATGTTTCAACAGAAGTACAAACTCTGAAGATAATCCCCAATCAAAAGATTGAAACGCTTTGGGGAAATCCTGCAACACACGTAGATTATGACTTTATATCCATGAAAAACGGAACTTTGGTACAGATTAAAAGTTATGGTTATACCCAAGAAGGCGAGGAGTTATTGAATGTCATTAATGATAATACTGGCGGTTTTACAACGGTTTTGGACGCTTGCAAAGCTTGGTTAGAGCATGGTGTAAAACTTAATTTGATAGAAGATAAATTTCCATCGGAATAATTTTTAAAAATAAAATTTTAAAAGAAATAAAATGAAAATAAAATTCTTAGGACAAAACTGCTTTTTGTTCACACACAACGGAAAAACAATACTGAGCGATCCTTTCTATAACTTTCAAAAAAATAAAACAGGATTTGATGTTTTGTCGCAAAAGATTGATTATGTTTTGATTACACATGCGCATGGCGATCATACAGCCGACGTGGCAGAAGTTCTTGCAAATCATCCTGGAGTGACAGTTATTGGACAACCAGAGATTTGTGGATATTACAAACATGCTAACAATATTGATATTAACTTTGGAGGATCCGCGAAGATAGATGATCTTAAAATATCTATGGTGCCGGCAAGTCATACGAGCTCTTTCCCAGACGGAACTTATGGGGGGCTAGCAGCAGGATATATTTTCCGTTTGCCAGGCAAAAATCTTTATTTAGCAGGCGATACAGGCGTTTCTGCAGAGATGGCAATTTTCCCGAAAGTATTCGGAAAGTTGGATGTTTCTATTCTTCCGATTGGTCGTCATTACACGATGTGTCCAAGAAAAGCGGCTTTTGCTGCGAAAGAATTGTTGCTAACGCCTAAAGTTATTGGTTGTCATTTCGATACATTTGAGCCGATCAAAATTAATCATGACAATGCCAAGAAACATTTTGCAGATGCAGGAATTGATTTTGTTTTACCAGAATTAGGAGAGGAATTTGAATTTTAAAAAAAATAAGAGATTTTAAAATTTATTTTTCATTTTAAAATCTCTTATTTCTTAAAGAAAATACGAAACGTATAGACACAAAAAATGGCAAGCTACCTACATCACACCGCTACAACCGTTTACCTTTGCTGCGTTCCCACCCTGGAGGATTCACAGGAGCTGGTTGTGTAGGACTTGCCGGTGCAAATATAGAAATTATTTATGAATTTGGAAGAACGATGATAGAAAAATCAGAAAAGACCGTTTTTTTTAAGGCTAATAGCTTGATTTTTAATTTGAAAAAAAATGGATAATTTTTTATTTTAATAAATATATTTAGCTTTTAAATTATAAAAACAAGTCTTTTTATTATCAATTTTCCCACACTTAAGAAAATTATGACGAAAAATCCAGTTATTATTGGTTTAGTTTTATACGGAATAACGATGTTGTTGTTCTTTGGCGTATATTATTTTTTTGCAAATGCTAATTATTGGGATACCAGTATGAAAATCAATGCATTTGGTTTAACATTCATTTATGGTATAACGGCTTTTATATCCACTTATCGGTTGAGAAAAGGCACAAGAATAACTTATCCGCAAGCCTTCAAACAATCTTTTGTAACATTATTTGTAGGTGGCTTTTTGTCCATGGCAAGCATGTTTTTGTTTCTCAATTATGTTGATACTAGCGCAAGAGATTTGCTGAATTATCAATATATACAGACGGAACTTAACAATCTTGAAGAAGCTTATCAAAAACAAAAAATTGATGCAACTCATCACAAAGATCCCAATGTAGTTATGGATTTGGAGAAAAGTTACAAAGAAGCAAAAGAGGCTAGAGAAATTGCTTTAAAGGAAAAACGAAACTATTTTTCGTTAGAATTTTTAGGAAAACTCTTTGGGGGCATCTTATTATTTTATTTACTTTTGTCTATCATTATTGCTGCGTTTTTGAAAAACAAAAAACGTTACGAATAATTTGCTGATTATAAACTGATTAAAGATTTTAAATGAATCTATCCATAGTAGTTCCACTTCTTAATGAAGAAGAATCCATAGAAGAATTATTCAACCGAATTGATGCTGTTTGCCGACAGCATCAGTTATCTTATGAAGTCTGGTTTGTTGATGACGGCAGTACAGATTTGTCATGGAGTATTATCGAAAATTTAAAAGTACAATATCCACAAATTCATGGGATAAAATTCTCTCGCAACTATGGGAAATCTCAAGCTTTGCATGCTGCTTTTGAGAAAGTTAAGGGTGAAGTTGTCATTACAATGGATGCTGATTTGCAAGATTTTCCAGAAGAAATTCCAGAACTTTACGATATGGTTCTTAAAGACGATTACGACATCGTTTCGGGTTGGAAAAAGAAACGTTTTGATAACGTTATGACAAAGAATCTTCCATCAAAAATCTTTAATGGTGCCGCCAGAAAACTTTCGGGCGTTTATCTTCACGATTTCAATTGCGGTTTAAAGGCTTATAAAAAACAAGTTGTAAAATCGATTGATGTCTATGGTGATATGCACCGATATATTCCGGTTTTGGCTGCCAATGCTGGATTCCGACGAATTACCGAAAAACCAGTGCAACATCAGGCAAGACCTTACGGCACATCAAAATTCGGGACGGAACGTTTTATTCGTGGCTTTCTGGATCTCGTAACGCTTTGGTTTGTAAGTCGTTTTGGTGGTCGACCGATGCATTTTTTCGGAGCAGCAGGAACGCTGATGTTTATCATTGGATTTTTGTCGGCACTTTGGCTAGGAATTTCTAAATTGATAGATGTTTCCAAAGGAGTTTATGGTCATCTTATAGCGCTTAATCCTTGGTTTTATATCGCATTAACCATGATGATTCTTGGGACTTTGCTATTTGTTGCAGGTTTCCTTGGCGAGATGATTATCAGAACCAAAAGAGAGCACAAAAATTATAATATAGAAGAGGTGATTTAATTTTAAAAATGAACAAATTCATGAAAAATTTTGTCGTTTTAATGTTGTCAATGTTAATATTGACATCGTGCGGAAATATTGAACCGAAAGGTGATATTGTTGCAAAAGATGTGGAATTGTCGGAGTTTGACAAATTGGATGCAAAAGGTAAATTCAGACTTTTTTATGTGGAAAGCCCTCACAATTTTGTAACTGTTGAGACCACACCCAATTTTTTTGATAATTTAGAAATCAATGTTTCTAATAAAGTTCTGAATATCAAAGAAAAACGTCCTACGGAAAAAATCGGTTTTTATAATTTAACCATTTATGGAAAGCATGCTTTTGACGATGTTAAACTTGCTGATTCTGTAGAACTTAACATATCGAGCCAAATGAAAGTGAATGATTTTAAACTCACACTCCAAGACCAATCCAAATTCATAGGAGCAGTTATTTCGCAGAAAGCTTGGGTTAATATGACCCAAAAAAGCCGCGCCAATCTTTTAGGAAAATCAGATTTAGCTTATGTGAAAACGGCTGATACAGCCAGTATTATTTCGCCTTATTGGTTTGTTAATAGTCTAGAATTGGACGCGAAAAATAATACTTATACAGAAGTAAATGTCGATGAAGAAATAAAAGGAAGCGTGACCGATACCAGCAAATTGGTATATTACGGCAATCCTTCAAAAAAAATAAAAGTGACCGAAAAGGCAACTATGCAAAATAAAGTTCTAAACTAAAACATAATAACAGATGACAACATTAGAAAAAGCACAATTGTGGCTAACAGATATATTTGACGCAGAAACAAGAGAGAAAGTACAAGAACTTATCGATGCGAACGCGTCAGATTTAGAAGATTCTTTTTACCGAGAACTCGAATTTGGTACTGGTGGAATGCGCGGAATAATGGGCGTTGGGACCAATCGTCTTAACAAATATACGCTAGGGCAAGCGACGCAAGGTTTGGCAAATTACCTTCACCAGCAGTTTCCGAATCAAGACATAAAAGTGGCTATCGCGTATGACGTTCGTAACAATTCAAAGGAGTTCGGGAAACTGGTAGCGGATGTTTTGACTGCCAACGGCATCAAGGTTTTACTATTCAAAAATCACAGACCAACGCCAGAATTGTCTTTCACTGTTCGTGATAAAAAATGTAATGCAGGAATTGTGTTGACGGCTTCTCATAATCCACCAGAATACAATGGTTATAAAGTCTATTGGAATGATGGTGCGCAAGTGGTTCCGCCAGATGATGAGAATATTATCAAAGAAGTTTATGCAACGCAGTTTGATCAAATTAAATTTAATGGAAACGATGATTTAATAGAATGGATTGGTGAAGAGCAAGACGATGTTTATATCGATGCTTGTATGCAAAACTCGCTGTATCAAAATATTGGTCGCGACAATCTGAATATTGTTTTCACTTCTATTCATGGAACAACTTACACAACCATTCCGAAAGCCTTGAAAAAAGCGGGTTTTACAAAAGTTGATTTGGTGACAGAGCAGATGATTCCGAGTGGAAATTTCCCAACGGTGGAATCTCCGAATCCAGAAGAACCAGCAGCCTTGGAAATGGCAATGGATTTAGCAAAAATTACCAATGGCGATATCGTGATTGGTTGCGATCCAGACGGTGATAGATTGGGAATTGCCGTACGAAATTTAGATAATGAAATTCAATTATTAAACGGAAACCAAACCAATACAATTCTCACGTATTATATCTTAGATCAATGGAAAAAACAAGGGAAAATTACGGGAAAAGAATTCATAGGTTCTACGATTGTTACTTCTGATATTTTCTTTGATATCGCTCAAAAATTCGGGGTTGATTGCAAAGTTGGTCTTACAGGTTTCAAATGGATTGGTAAGATGATTCGCGATTTCGAAGGCAAAGAAAAATTTGTTTGTGGAGGCGAGGAGAGTTTTGGATTTATGACAGGAGATTTCGTTCGCGACAAAGATTCTTGTGGTTCTATTTTGTTAGCTTGCGAGATCGCAGCTTGGTGCAAAGCCAATGGTAAAACGATGTATCAATATATGATCGAGATTTACCAAGACTTAGGCTTGTATTTCGAAGGTCTTGTTAACGTTGTTAGAAAAGGGCGCGAAGGTGCAGAGGAAATTCAGAATATGATGAAAAACTTCCGCGAAAATCCACCGAAAGAAATTGCAGGTTCATTGGTTGAAGAAATTAAAGATTTTAAAGAGCAAACTTGTTTTGTCGTTTCCAAAAACGCGAAAAACGTGATGGATGACATTCCAAAATCCAATGTTTTGATATACTATACACAAGACGGAACGAAAGTTTGTGTACGACCTTCCGGGACAGAACCTAAGATTAAATTCTATGTTTCTGTGAAAGACAGCATCAGTTCAGAAGCAGATTTTGTAGAAAAGCTTCCACGATTAGAAGCAAAGATTGACGCCGTAAAATCGAGCTTAAATCTCAATTAATATCAAATTCGGGATTTTTTTGAAGTCCCGAATTTTTGTTTTTTATAACTTTATAATTGGAAAATTAAAGAAGTTTTCTTCTTAAAAAATAGAATTAAAAATTCTGATACGAATAAATCTAAATACCTAAAAAGCAAAATGAAAGTTTCAAAATTAGCTACCAACTTAATCGGTTCCGAAATTGTAAAAATTGGTAACGAAGTTAACGATATGAAGGCAAATGGCGCCAAAATCGCTAATCTTACCATCGGCGATCTTAACTCGCAGCTGTACCCAATTCCCGAATTATTGGAAAAAGAAATTGAAAAAGCTTATAAAAACCACCAGACCAATTACCCACCAGCTAACGGAATTTTATCTTTGAGAAAAGCTGTTTCCGAGGATTTGAAAAATCGTTGGAATCTGGACTATTCGCCGGCTGATATTTTGATTACAGCGGGAGCAAGACCTTTAATTTATGCGATTTACAAAACAATCGTTGATGAAGGCGATAAAGTAATTTATCCAGTTCCGTCGTGGAATAACAACCATTATACCTACTTGACTGCTGCGCAAGGTATTGAAGTGGAAACAAAACCAGAGAATAACTTTTTACCAACTGCGGAAGAAATTAAACCTTATGTGTCGGAAGCGGTTCTTATATCTTTGTGTTCCCCTTTGAATCCTACGGGGACGATGTTTACGAAATCGCAATTATATGGTATTTGTGAATTGATTTTAGAAGAAAATAAACGTCGTTCTGCAGATCAAAAACCACTTTATTTATTATTTGATCAGATTTATTCTAATTTGACTTTTGGCGAAGAGCATTTCAACCCCGTTTCCTTATTTCCAGAACTGAGAGAATACACCATTTTCGTCGACGGAATTTCCAAAAGTCTTGCTGCAACTGGCGTTAGAGTCGGTTGGAGTTTTGGCCCTTCTGTTATTATCGATAAAATGAAAGCGCTCAATACACATATTGGCGCATGGGCACCAAAACCAGAGCAAGAAGCAACCGCCAATTATTACCAGAATACTGCGGAACTGAATCGTTTTGTTAATCATTTTAAAAGCGAATTAGAAAACAGCCTAAAAGTTCTGCACAACGCAATTCAGGATTTGAAACAAAAAGGACTAAAAGTAGATAGTATTCAGCCGATGGGCGCTATGTACCTTACTATTAAGATGGATTATATTCGGAAAAAAATGCCGAATGGCACAGCGATAGAATCTTCCTCGGACTTGGTATTTTATTTAATTCGTGAAGGCGGCGTCGCTTTTGTACCATTTTCGGCCTTTGGATGTTCTACGACAGAGCCATGGTTCCGCGCTTCGGTAGGTGGCGTTTCCGTTCAAGAAATCCAAGAAATGCTTCCGAAACTTGAAAAAGCACTTATTTCTTTAATCTAATAATATAGCAGTGTAGCAGTATCAACTCAAATTGTTACACTGTTACATTTTAAAAAAAATTATGAAAATCATAGCTGTTATTCCTGCGCGTTATAATTCGACAAGATTTCCTGGGAAACTTATGGAAAAATTGGCGGACAAAAGCATCATTACGACAACTTACGAAAATGTTGTTGCCACAGGACTTTTCGAAGACGTTTTTGTCGCAACAGACTCCGAAATTATTTTTAAAGAAATTGAAAATAACGGTGGAAAAGCTGTGATGACGGGCGAACACGAAACGGGAAGCGACAGAATTGCGGAAGCGGTACAAAATATCGATTGTGACATCGTTATCAATGTTCAGGGTGATGAACCTTTTCTCAAACTAGAACCTTTAAAACAACTGATTGAGGTGTTTAAAAACGATGCGCACAAAGAGATTTCTTTGGCTTCTTTGAAAATCGAACTTACTGAAAAATCAGAAATTGAAAACCCTAATAACGTAAAAGTTATTACTGACAACAATGGTTTTGCCTTGTATTTCAGTCGTTCTGTAATTCCGTATCATCGGGAAATAAGCTATGACGTCAACTATTATAAGCATATTGGCGTGTATGCTTTCAGAAAAGAGGCTTTAATAAAATTTTCAAAATTAGCGATGAAGCCGCTAGAGATTTCGGAAAAAATAGAATGCATCCGCTATCTAGAATATGGTATGAAAATTAAACTAATAGAAACCCAGTTTGTCGGCGTTGGGATCGATACGCCAGAAGATCTGGAGAAAGCAAAGCTGATAATTGGACATAATTAACAAGTTTTATAATTTTCAAAACTTGTAAGCATTCAAAAAAACTTATATTTGGCTTTTAATTGCAATTAATGAAGAGATTATTATTAGTATTTGGTGTGGTTTTATCGTGCATTATTCAGGCACAAACAGCAAAAGAAATTATTGACAAAAATATAGAGTTAACCGGCGGACTTACCAACTGGAAACTTCTAAACTCTGTAATGCTACAAGGTCGCGTGACTTTGGGCGTTAACGACGAATATCCTTTCAAAATCTATCAAAAACGTCCCAATCTTACCAAAACCGTGATTATGATTAATCAAAAAGAAACAACGGTTGAAGGTTACGACGGGAAAAAAGGTTATGCGATGAACTATGCGCAGAACAAAATCCAAGAATATCCTAGCTATGTTCCGGAGAGTTTTGACAACGACTTTATAGATTGGGAAAACAAAGGTTTTGAAGCTAATCTTCTTGGAAAAGAACAAATCGGAAACAATACATATTTTAAAATAGAGTTGACAAAAAATGTTAACAAAACCCTTTATTATTTCGATGCTAAAACATTTATGCTTTATAAAGAAATGAAAAAAGACGAAACCATTACCTACGACGATTATAAAAAAATAGGAAATATTTTGATGCCTTACCGCATCGAATCTTCATCTCCAAAAAAAGACAGCGACTATGTTCTTTCTATTTTTAAAATTGAAGTTAACAAAGAATTTCCAGCCAATACTTTCAAATTTTAAATAAACATTATTGATGATGAAAAAAGTATTTTATCTTAAAACTTGCGGAACCTGTAAGAAAATAATGGCAGAGTTTGACCTTAACGGATGGGAACTTCGCGAAATAAAATCGGAACCAGTAACAACAGAAGAATTGGCAGAAATGTATAAGTTGACAAATTCTTATGAAGCCTTGTTCAGCAAAAAGTCAACGCAGATAAAAGCGCGAGAAATCGATACAAAGTCATTGGGTGAAAAAGATTTCAAAGATTTGATTCTCGACCATTATAGTTTTCTAAAACGTCCTGTATTCATCACCGATAAACAAATATTTGCGGGAAGCGACAAAAAGAACTTGGAAAATTTGAGAGCTTTTTTTGAAGCTTAAAAAATAAATAAGAAGAAAATAAAAAGCGTATCAATGATTTTGATGCGTTTTTTTAGTATTTAATTTAAACTTAATTATTCAATGTAAAAGTTTGATTAAATGTATTAAAGAAACGCGGCAATCCAAAATCGGATTGCCGCGTTTTTTATTTTCTTAAATTATCTAAAAATTGTTCTAAACTGTTGAGGTCCGATATTAAAACTTCTCGAGCTTTAGCGCCATTAAAACCGCCAACAACACCCGAAGCTTCCAGCTGATCCATAATTCTTCCAGCTCTGTTGTAACCCAATTTTAACTGACGCTGTAACATGGATGTTGAACCTTGTTGCGTGGATACGATAATTCTCGCAGCGTCTTCAAAAAGTTGATCTTTTTCATTAGGATCAAAACTTCCAACATTTGAAGAAGTCTCTTCACCACTGTATTCTGGAAGAAGATAAGCATCTGCATAGCCTTTTTGTTCTCCAATAAATTCTGCGATTTTTTCAACTTCTGGCGTATCGACAAAAGCACATTGCAGACGTGTAATTTCGTTGCCATTGAAATAAAGCATATCGCCTTTACCAATCAATTGTTCTGCGCCTGGTGAGTCCAAAATCGTTCTGGAGTCGGTGTTTTGTATTACTCGGAAAGCGGCGCGAGCTGGGAAGTTGGCTTTTATCATACCTGTGATAACGTTAACCGACGGACGTTGTGTCGCAACAATTAAGTGAATACCAATAGCTCTTGCAAGCTGTGCCAAACGAGCGATAGGAACTTCAACTTCTTTGCCAGCCGTCATAATTAAATCTGCAAATTCGTCAACAACTAAAACGATATATGGCAAATAGCGATGTCCGTTTTCTGGATTTAGTTTTCGTTCTGTGAATTTTTTATTGTATTCTTTTAAGTTTTTACAGAAGGCGTTTTTCAACAATTCATAACGATTGTCCATTTCAATACAAAGTGAATTAAGCGTGTTAATTACCTTATTATTATCTGTGATAATCGCATCTTCCGCGTCTGGAAGTTTGGCCAAATAATGTCTTTCTATTTTAGAATAAAGCGAAAGTTCTACTTTCTTCGGGTCAACCATAACGAATTTCAATTCACTAGGATGTTTTTTGTAAAGTAGGGACGTTAAGATGGCATTGATACCAACAGATTTACCTTGGCCTGTGGCACCAGCCATCAATAAGTGAGGCATTTTGGAAAGGTCAGCCATAAAGATTTCGTTGGAAATCGTCTTACCAAAAACCACCGGAAGGTCCATATCCGAATTTTGGAACTTAGCCGAACCTATTACAGAACGCATCGACACCATTGTAGGATTTTTTCTTGGAACTTCTATACCAATCGTACCTTTCCCTGGCATTGGCGCAATAATACGGATTCCCAAAGCGGAAAGATTAAGCGCAATATCGTCTTGTAATTTTTTAATTTGAGCCACGCGAATCCCTGCTTCTGGGACGATTTCGTACAGTGTTACTGTTGGACCAATCGTGGCTTTGATTTCTGCAATACCAACATTAAAGTTTTTAAGAAGACCGACAATTTTATTTTTGTTTTCTTCTAATTCGTCCTTATTAATGGTAATTTCTTCGTTTCCATATTCATTAAGAAGGTTAACACTAGGCATTTGGAATTTTGATAATTCTAAACGATGATCGTACAGCCCGAACTCTTTCACCAAATCTTTTGATTTTTCATCAGCAGGATCTAGGATTTCTTCTTTTTTAACCTCGATATTAAAAGCGATATCATTGTTTTCTATCGCATTAGATTTTGAATTTGTAGAATTTTCAGCCGAAGAATGTGCAGGAATATCGTTGTCTATTTTTAAAGATAGCGTTTCTGGAACTTCAATTTTAGAAGTAAGATTTTCTTCAACATTGTCAAAGCTTGTCTTATTAGGCGTAATAATAGTTGGTATGTCCTCAGTAACTTTTATTTTGGGTAACTCAGTTGGCGTTTCCTTTTCTTCTTCGATGATTTGAGTCGTTTTTTCTTCTTCCAATTCTTCATCGGCATCAAAATTCTCTTCAGACTTTGGCATCATTTCTTTAATCTTACCAATGGTGTTTTCATTGATTTTATTAAATTTATTTTTGATACTACTCGGTCTCAAATTAAATTCTAAAACGAAATAGAGCAAAATGCTTACGAGGATAATCACCCAAAGGCCTACAGAACCTACATAAGCGCGTAGGTAATCCATAATTTGATAACCATAAACACCGCTCCACACGCCATCGCCTTTGGTAATAGCTCCTAAAAAAATGGGTAACCAACAAATGAAAAACAAGCTATGAGAAATGGTTTTCCATGGTTTGAAATAATTTTTCTTAAGGATGACAAAGCCTAAAACCATAATCAAAAATGAAATAATAAATGCGGCTATACCAATACTTTCAAAAATAAAAATATTACCAAGCCAATCGCCGACTTTGCCGAGTACATTTGAGGATTCAATAAGTCGATCTCCCATCGTGCCAGCCTGCGACTGGTCTGCTTTCCAGTTCATCAGATAGGAGACAAAGGCAATTGCCATGGTTCCGGCGATGCACAAAAACAAGATGCCAGTTACAATTCGGGATTTGGAGAGGATTTTTGGTTGAGAATCGGTGTTTGTATGTTTGCTTTTTTCCATTGATAGATGTGGTCAATAACCTGCAAATTTAGTCTTTTTTTAATGAATTTTGAAGCTAAATATAGCGCTTTATTAGTGAAAATTTCCAATTATTTGAAAGTAAATGCGATAATTTTTTGTCTAAACCACATTAAAAATATTATTTAGATTTAATAAAAATAGTTATGGTTAAAGTTGTATTTTAGCTTGTTTTTTAAGATTTAATAACATAAAAAAAAGATAATTTCGCCTTCTGTGATTGATAAAGATGATTTTGTTGAAGTTTAATCTATTTTGTGAATTAAATGTCATTATTTAATAGCGAATATCAATTATGAGAATTGTCATAAATGTCTTATTTTATATATTTATTCTAAATAACATCACTATTTTTGCACTTAACCGAATCTAGGCTTTTTTTTTGAGTTTCTGGATTTGGAAAATTATCTTTTATAAAGGATTATTATGAAAAAAATTCAGGATATTCTGATTTCTACGCGTACCATGGCGGTTTTGTTGTTAGCGTATGCAGTAGCCATGGCGGTTGCCACGTTTGTTGAAAACGATTACGGAACTCCAACAGCAAAGGCTTTGATCTATGAAGCCAAATGGTTTGAAGCCATTATGTTTTTGCTGATTCTTAATTTTATAGGAAACATCGCCCGTTATCGACTTTTGCGTCGCGAAAAATGGCCTGTTCTGGTATTTCACCTTGCGTTCATTTTAATTTTTATTGGAGGTGCAATTACACGTTATATTAGTTTTGAAGGCATTATGCACATCCGTGAAGGCGAAACCAGTAACGAAATTATCACCGATAAAACTTTCTTAAAAGTTAAGATTGAAGAAAAAGGAGAAGAATTGCATTATCCAGATATTCCTTATCTGATGTCGCCGTTACATTATGATTTGAAAGCTAAATTTAATTTTCACGAAAAAGAAGTTTCCGTAAAAGCTGTTCATTTTATACAAAGAAAAAAAGACAGCCTCACAGCTTCCCCGAAAGGTAAAGAATATTTGCATCTCGTTTCTACAAATGATCAAGGTGGACGTCAAAACATCTATTTAGCAGAAGGTGACGTACAAAATATCAACGGAACTTTGGTGAGTTTTAACAGAACCGCGATAGATGGTGCTGTTGAATTCCAAAGAAATAATGACTCACTTTACATCAAAACGCCGGTAGATGCGCAATATATGACGATGGCGACGCAGGCGACTGGTTCCACACATAAAGATAAATTCCAGCCATTGGCATTGAGAAGTCTTTATACCATTAATGATTTGCGTTTGGTTGTTCCAGAAGGCGTTATGAAAGGAAATCTTACAGCCTACGAAGGGGACAAACAGAAAGATAAAGATGTTCCAGATCAACTGACGGTGGAAGTACAAGGACCAAAATCTAAAATGTTAGTCGATCTTTCGGTAGAAAAAGGAAATCCCAACGCTTATAAACAAATTACCTTGGATGGTATGAATGTGATGATTGGTTTCGGGCCAAAAGTTTATAACACACCGTTTGCATTAAAATTAGACAAATTTGTTATGGAGACTTATCCAGGAAGTTCTTCGCCGTCTGCTTACGAGTCGCATGTGAAAATTGTTGACGAAGGCAAAGAAACGCCTTACAAAATATATATGAACCACGTTCTTAATCATAAAGGTTACCGATTTTTCCAGGCAAGTTTTGATCCTGACAGAAGAGGAACTGTATTGTCGGTTAACCATGACTATTGGGGAACTTTGTTTAGCTACATCGGATATGCATTTTTATTCTTAGGAATGTTTGTATCCATGTTTTGGAAAGGTTCCAGATTCTGGAATCTTAACAAAATGTTACGCGATGTCAGCAAGAAAAAAGCAAAAATGGCAAGTCTTGTTGTCTTGTTTTTAAGTTTAGGATTAAATGCACAAAACATCGAAACACATTCTGTTAATGATGGTAGTAAAGAACATGCGGTTGCTCCAAAATCTAATTCTGAAACAAGCCCAACACCACAGCCAAAAGCTGGCGCAGGAATGTTGTCTGCCGATGATTATGTAAAAAATATTAAGATTGATCCCGATCACGCCGAGAAGTTTGGACACATGTTGGTACAGTCTTATGAAGGTCGTATCCAGCCAGTTAATACCCAGGCATTGGATATTTTGCATAAATTGACAAGCAAAGGAAGTTTCCAACATCTTAATGCCGATCAATGGTTTTTAGCGGCGATTATCGATCCAATGTTCTGGGCGCAAGTCAACATTATTAAAATCGAAACGCGTGGAAAGGTTGGGAAAGATTTAGCGAAAATTACCAAAGCAACGCCAGAAGGTTTCACGAGTTTGGTGAAATTATTCCCAGCGGATGCGAGCGGAAATTTACGTTTCGTACTAGAAGACGAATACAATGCAGCATTCCGCAAAAAACCAGTTGATAAGAGCAAATTTGATGAAGCTGTTATCAAGCTTAATGATAAAGTCCAGGTGCTTAATGCTTTGATGTCTTATCAGTATTTCCGTACGATTCCTGTTCAGAACGATGCTAATCATACATGGAATTCTGTAATGACGCCAGATTTTGAGGCAGATAAAAATGCGCAAGAAGTTTTAGGTCCATATTTGTCATCGGTTCTTATGGCAACCCAAAATAACGATTGGAAAAAAGCAGATCAAGAGCTTGCAAAAGTTGAAGCTTATCAACATAAATGGGGAAAACAAGTTATTCCGCCAGATGCAAAAATTGAGTTGGAAGTTTTCATGAACAAAATTGATATCAACTTTAAGTTGTTGATTTTCTATACTATTCTTGGAGGATTGCTGTTAATTTTAGCATTTATAGAATTGTTTAAACCAAGTAAAATTATGCATAAAGTTGTTAAAACTTTAATTTATCTTGGTGCCGTTGGTTATGTTTTACATTTCCTAGGTCTTATTGCAAGATGGTATATTTCTGGTCATGCACCATGGAGTAATGGCTACGAAGCAATTATTTTTATTTCTTGGGTTGGTATTACTGCAGGTTTTGCCTTGTACAGAAACTCAAATGCTTTGATTCCTGCAGCGGGATTCTTAGTGGCGGTTATTATGATGGGTTTTGCCCACGGTGGGGCAGCTCTGGATCCACAAATTACACCTTTGGTTCCGGTGCTTAAATCTTACTGGTTAATTGTTCACGTGGCAATTATTACATCCAGTTATGGATTCTTCTCGTTATCTATGTTGATTGCTGTTATATCACAATTTTTCTATATCATAGCAACGCCTAATATTTTCAAAAAACACAATGATACGACTATAAAAGAATTGGCTATTGTCAGCGAAATGTCTTTAACAATAGGACTGTTGGCTTTAACAGTTGGTAACTTCTTAGGTGGTGTTTGGGCTAACGAAAGTTGGGGGCGATATTGGAGCTGGGACCCGAAAGAAACTTGGGCGTTTATCTCCATTATGGTTTATGCTTTTGTTTTACACATGAGATTGGTTCCTGGATTACGAGGACGACATCTTTTCCATGTGATGACCATGTTTGCGTTTTGTTCTATGGTGATGACTTATTTCGGCGTTAATTATTATTTGACAGGACTTCACTCGTATGCGAAAGGAGATGCGATTCCTATACCACTTTGGGTATATCTTGGATTGGCATTTATGTTGACTCTAACATTAATTTCTTATATTAAATACAAGAAGCTCCACCAAAGTCTTCATATTAAAAAAGATGAAAGAACAGATGTAGAACCTTAATTCTGTATAATTTAAAATATATTAAAGGCACATTTTCGGATGTGTCTTTTTTTTGTTTTACCAGAAAAAGCTTTATTTATCGTATATTTGCAGCAATTAGGTTAAAGTTTTACTTTATGAAAAGGGAATCAGGTTAAAGACCTGAGCTGTACCCGCAACTGTATACTAAAAAACTTGATGTCATTTTTTGAGTCCACTGAACAAAAATTTGGGAAGGAAGACATCATGATGTAAGCCAGGAGACCTGCCTAATGTTGATACTTTCGGGGATAAAGGTGAAGAACATTTTTGTTTTTTCATAAAGACTCTTTATGAGTATATCCCTGTGGTTTCGGGAGTTAAACTAATTTAATTTTATACTTATGAAGAGATTTTTTACAATTCTCAGCGGTTTTGTTATGGTCGCAAATCTTGCCAATGCGCAAATCATTAACTTTCCAGATGCTAACTTTAAAGCGGCAATTATCAAAGCTTACCCTGCGGTAGATAGCAACAAGGACAGTCAAATTTCTCAAGATGAAGCAAAAAGTCTAACATCTATCAGAAACCTCGCCAATTATCCTAATATTTATGATGCAACAGGTATCGAGTATTTTACCAACTTAACAGAGCTTAATCTTGGAGATTTGATTAATCTTAACAAGATTGACTTATCACAAAATACTAAACTCACAACGCTTAATCTCCGAAAAAATAAACTTGTTGGTACGCTAGATATCTCATCACTAAGCAATCTTACCAACTTGGAGCTTAACAATAACCAATTGTCGGAAGTTATCTTTCCAACAAATTCTAAACTTAAAATTGTATACATTAATGATAATCAATTGACTAGTATAGATTTGTCAGAATTGAAAGATTTGCAACGTCTATTTTTGGTTAACAATCAGCTAAGCAATCTCAATTTTTCGCAAAACATTAATCTAGAACGTATATACATCAATGGGAATCAATTGACCAGTCTTAACTTGTCAGGACTTACGAAGCTAAATTGGTTTTCAGCAGAATCTAATATTTTGTCAAACATAAGATTTAGTAATAACCCATTGTTAAAAACCATTCTTGTAAAAAACAATCAGTTGATATCCTTTGATTTTATGGACGGTTTTGTCAATAATATTACACTAATTAATATTGAGGCTAATACAGGATTTAACCTGATAAAAAAAGATTGTAATGATAGTATTGTAGTTGTATCGGGTACATTTGTTCAGGATAATTGTGCCACCATGTCAACACATGATTTTGAGAATAAGGCGATCAATATTTATCCGAGTCTTGTTAATAACATAATTAATGTGCGCAATGCTGATTTTATTGTTGATTATCAAATATTTGATACATCAGGTAAGATTTTAAAAAGTGATAGTCTGAGAGATTCTGCGATAAATGTAGATTTTCTACCGAAAGGAAATTATATTTTGATTATTAAAACAAAGAATAAAGTAACATCACATAGTTTTATAAAGCTGTAATGTTTTAAAACGCTCTTGTAGCGTTTTTTTTGTTTTATAATTAAAATTTTTATATCTTTATGATATCAAATTAATATCAAAATTTTAATACTATGGAAAAAGTTTTAAAACCCATGTCTGGTTACATTGCTTTATTAATAAGCCTTGTTTTATTTTTTGGAGGAATAGGATTGTTTATCTATTCTATCGATTATAATCCTTTTTTGACTGTTATTGCTGTTCTGGCGGTCTTATTGTCATTTTTCTTTATGAAAGGTTTAATGATTATTCAGCCCAATCATTCGCGCGTTCTTAATTTCTTTGGAAAATATGTTGGATCAGTAAAAGATAATGGCTTATTCTTTATCAATCCTTTATATTCATCGCAAAGGATGAGTCTTAGATCAGAAAACCTGCAAGGTCAAACGCTTAAAGTAAACGATAAAATGGGAAATCCTATCGAAATAGGTGCCGTTATCGTTTGGAAAGTCGGCGATACATACAAAGCTGCTTTCGATGTAGAACGCTATTTAGAATACGTTAAAACGCAAAGTGAAGCTGCAGTGAGACACTTGGCGGTAAGTTTTCCTTACGACAATTTAGAAGACGAAAATGCGCCAATTACATTGCGTGGCGGTGGTGAAGATGTTAACCATATTTTGGAAAGAGAATTAACAGAACGTTTGGCTCCAGCGGGAATTGTCGTTCAGGAAGCAAGAATTTCGCACTTAGCTTACGCATCAGAAATTGCTGGAGCAATGTTGCAAAGACAACAAGCTACCGCAATTGTCGCAGCAAGAACCAAAATCGTGGAAGGGGCTGTTGGCATGGTAGATTTGGCTTTGAAAAAGTTGTCCGCGGAAAATATCGTAGAATTGGATGACGAACGCAAAGCCGCGATGGTGTCCAACCTTATGGTGGTTTTGTGTGGCGAAAAAGCAGCACAACCTATTTTGAATGCCGGAACATTGTATAATTAATCAAGCTTAGAATGAAAGCTTTGATGCTTTTAAAGTTATTAAAATGAGCAAAAAAAGTTTTGTATTAAGAATGGATGAAGATACTTATAAACTCATCGAAAAATGGGCTGCTGACGAGTTCCGAAGTGTGAATGGTCAAATCGAATTTTTGATTCATCAAAGTTTAATGAATGCTGGACGAAAGAAAAAAGATCCTGATAAAAAAACAAAAGCTTAGTGGAAACTAAGCTTTTTGTATTTTAAAAATTATTACGAACGATGTTGATCGATAAGAATCATATTGCCGTCTGGATCGATAATACTAAGACTTCCTGGACCAGATTCTGTATGGATTTGTTTGTTGACGTTCAGGCCTTTTTGCTCAAGACTTTCAGCAATTGTCCGCACATCGTCCCAGTTTTCCATATTTTGCGCATTTTGATCCCAACCCGGATTAAAGGTCAAAAGATTTCCATTAAACATAGCTTCGAAAAGTCCGATAAGACAATCCCCATTTTTCATGATGAGATAGCGTTGTTCCAAAGAACCTGCAAAGACTTCAAAACCTAAGTTTTCGTAGAAAGACTTGGAGGTTTCAAGATGTTTAACACTTAAACTAATTGAAAATGCACCTAAATTCATAATATTATTCAATTAAACGAAATATTAAGCTTTACGAACGGTTCTTTGCTCGATTCTTTTTTCGTAATTTTTTCCTTGGAAAATACGATGAACATAGATTCCCGGCGTATGTATTTCGTCAGGATTCAAGGCGCCCGCTTCAACCAATTCTTCCACTTCGACAATCGTTGTTTTGCCAGCCATTGCCATGAGTGGATTAAAATTACGCGAGGTAGAACGGAAAATCAAGTTCCCGGCTGTGTCGCCTTTCCAAGCTTTTACGATTGCGAAATCTGCATCGAAAGCATATTCTAACAAATAATCTTTTCCGTTAAAATTACGTACTTCTTTGCCTTCCGCGACTTCGGTGCCAACACCAGCTGGCGTGTATATGGCTGGCATCCCATATCCAGCGGCCATACAACGCGTAGCCAAGGTCCCTTGTGGGATAAGGTCAACTTCCAATTCGCCACTTAGTAATTGACGCTCAAATTCAGAGTTTTCGCCAACATAGGACGAAATCATCTTTTTGATTTGTTTTTGGTGAAGCAATAGTCCAAGCCCGAAATCGTCAACACCAGCATTGTTGGAAATACACGTCAAATTCTTGACATTCTTTTTAACCAATTCGGCGATGCAATTTTCCGGAATGCCACAAAGACCGAAACCTCCTAGCATAATTGTTACGCCGTCACCAATATCATGACAGGCTTGTTCTACGTTTTTTACAGTTTTATTAATCATAATGTGATGCTGTTTCTAAGTTTTAAAAATACTAAAAATTACAGAATTCTAAAGCTTAATATTGATAAACAAATAAAAAATAGTGGTTGTCCAATGGAAAAACGTAAAGTAATTTTTTCGATTTTAGATGAAGACTCTCATAGGTGAAAGTAGAATCATGGCGAGGCAGAAAACGATCTGGCTCACTAGAAACAACACTTACGATGTTTATATTGCGACTTTCGACGTATTTTCGGTAACCTAGACTGTCTTTATTTTTCCGTGCTAGAAGCATTGTAGCATCGTTGAGGCCAAGTCCGTCGTAGACCATGGCATCCGAGAAATAAGCGACATGTCCCGCATCCATAATAAGAACTTTATCAGTCGGTTTGATGCGTTTGGTCATTTCACCATAACTGGTTACAAAACCTTGATTATCAATAATGACGTTGTTTTTATTTTCGTAAAAGTTAAAGCTTAAATCCAACATTCTTAGTATTGAAAACATGCAAATAGATGCGAAAATCCATTTGTTAAATTTAGTTTTAAAATTGATAAAGAAAAAATAAACCATCAACGGAAAGAAATAACGAACATAAATTCCTCCTGAATAGCTATTGATACTGAATGTATAGTAAAATATAAAAAATAATAATGGTGTTAAAAAAAGATATCGTTTCTCTTTGAAAAGGCTAATAATAATAGGCGCAAAAAGCAATAAATAACCAATAAATACTTTAACACCAACTAATCCATAAGCTGTACTTTGGGATTTCAAGATAAATGGAAGCGGAATGTAATAATCAAAAAAACTTAAATAAAAAAAAGCTATCAAAGCAAAGGAACTTGCTGCAAGTATGAGTTTTCGAACGAATGTTTTGGTTTGTTTAAAATCTGAATCCAATACCCAAAACACCAAATAAACACCAAATTCTGGACGTACCAAAAGCATGAGCAAACTCCAATAATTGTTTGGATTTTTCCAGTTTTTAAGGAACATTAGAAGAACCACAGTAGATACCAGAGATTCTAAACCATGCGTGGCATTAAGCCCCATCCAAAAACAGAAAAATATTAAGAATACAGTTTTGAAAATAATTTCAATAATGCTGTTTTTAGTTTTAAAAAAATGATTGATGAATTGATAAATCAGAACATATCCCAATATGAGATTAAGAATATAAAAAATATCTTCGGAAGCAATTCCAAATACGTTGAAAACAGATAAAACCAGCATCCACAAAACACTTGTTTGTCCATTTCCTTGATAAAAAGGATCTAGATTATACCAAGGTTTAAAATGTTCTGCAAAATTTTTGGCGTATTGAAATGTTATAAAAGCATCATCGATAACCAAATCCCGATTAAGAATAACAATAACACTGAAAAAAACACTTAATAATAAACCAAGTATCAATTTTCCTTTTGCAGAAAATGTATATTTTGCTGTTATCAACATTATCGATTATAAAAGTCTGCCCGTTAAAAATAATCCCGCTACGGTAAAATAAATGATTAATCCCGTTACATCAACTAGTGTTGCGACAAAAGGAGCGGAAGATGTTGCAGGGTCAAGATTTAATTTCTTTAAAATAAAAGGAATCATAGAGCCTGATAAAGTTCCCCAAAGTACGATGGCTATTAAGCTAACAGAAACACTTAGCCCAACATACATCCAATATTCACCATAGTCGAAAAGTCCTAGCTCTTGCCACATCATAATTCTGAGAAAACCAATGGCTCCTAAAATTAAACCAAGACAAAGTCCTGAGATAATTTCCTTTTTCATAACATACCACCAATCGCGAAGATTAAGCTCTTGCAAAGCCATCGCGCGGATAATTAAAGTTGCAGCTTGCGATCCCGAATTTCCGCCACTCGAAATAATTAAAGGAACAAATAAGGCCAGCACAACAGCTTTTTCAATCTCTTTATCAAAATAACCCATCGCACTTGCCGTCAACATTTCCGAAACGAAAAGAATAATAAGCCAACTGGCTCTTTTCTTAATCATTTCTGTCCAAGGTGTTTGTGTATAAGGCAAATCCAAAGCTTCCAAACCACCAAATTTCTGAATGTCTTCGGTGTTTTGTTGCTCAATCTGGTCAAGGATATCGTCAATAGTTACAATACCAACCAGAACGCCAGCTTCGGTGACAATTGGCATGGCACTGCGGTCATATTTTTCAAAATAAGGGACGGCATCTTCTTTGGAAGTCGTCGTTGTAATGGCTACGAAATGATTATCGCACAATTCCGAAACCAAATTTTCTTCATCAGCTAATAAAAGAGTGCCGATGGTAATGTCGTCTATCAATCTATTTTTTTCATCAACCACGAATAGATAATTCATGGTTTCCACTTTGGCACCGACTTTTTTTATCTGTTGAAAACAACGTTTCACCGTCCATTCTTTACGAATTTGGATGTAATAAGGCGTCATCAATCTTGCAATAGAATCGGAATGGTAACCAAGAAGTTTCAAGGCTACACGGCGTTCTTGCGGATTAAGTAGATTGATAGAATATTTGATGAGCTCATCTGGAAAGTCCTCAAACAATTGCGTACGGTCATCGGGCGTCATTTCATTAAGAATGTATGCCACCTCGTTGCTACCAATACTGCGGATTGTTTCTTCCTGAAAGTCAGGATCAAGATGTGCAAAAACCTCGGCTTTATCCGTTTTCGGAACTTTCAAAAATGCTAAAAGCCTATCTTTAGCAGGTAGTCCACTTAGAGATTCGGCAATATCAGCAGGGTTTTTTATAAGTTCCTTGTTTTCCAAAGCTTTTTTGTTTAAGGTGCAAAAGTATTAAAAACTCTATGAATAAAGAAATGAAGCGGAATCTTCAAGACCTCTTAAGTCGATTTAATAAAGAATATTTTATTGTTTTGAAGTTCTTTATTCATATTTTGAAGCGCGCCTTTGGTTCCTATTTTCACTGAGTTTTCTGCAGAACCCAACATTCTTCCGCCAGCTTTATACGTATCGTAGCTGGTTTCTAGTAGAAAGTTGCCTTCTGCATCAAAAAGTTTTAAACTGACTTCCACTTGATTAGAAAAAACATATTTGCCAAGGCCAACTTTGAAGTATTTAACACGCGGCACAATGGCAACATCGGCATCATTATTTTTACAAAATTCGCGGAGCATGCTTACATTCACGCTATCATATTCCACGGGAATGTCAATTCTTAAATAATCGCGTGTCCCCAAAGACATCATTTTGTCGCTCGCAGCATTAAAAAAAACATCGTATGTTGGTTGTTTGATCTCCTCAATATCGGGAATGACTTCTGGTATAAAATAAAGAATTCTTTTAATATTATTTTTTTGTGCCATTTGTGCAACAGCAGTTTGGCTTTTTCCAGCAGTGGAACAGCTTATTAAAATAAATGAAACGGCAACAACGCCAATACCAAAAAGTAGCTTTTTATTCATCGTGATTACAATGCAAAAATACAACCAAATATTTTCATAAATAGATTTTTTTTAAGAAAGTTTAACAATAATTATTTTTAAAAAAATTAACATGTTTACGAAATGTGCAGTGCTTTATATTTTGATTTATTCAGAGGTTTATTTTTGAAGCAATTTTCCTTACTTTTGTTGCTATGACAACAGATAAAAGACTTTTTCTAATTGATGCATACGCGATGATTTTTCGTGGTTATTACGCATTTATTAGAAATCCTAGACTTTCAACAAAAGGATTGGATACATCGGCGATTTTTGGTTTTACAAATTCTTTGATAGAGCTTATCAAAAGAGAACGTCCTACACATTTGGCAGTCGTTTTTGATGTCGGAAGAACCAATGTCCGCCACGAGGATTATAGCGATTATAAAGCGAATAGAGCCGAAACGCCGGAAGCTATAATTATCGCAAAACCTTATATTCATGACATCTTAAAAGCGATGCATATTCCTATTTTAGGAGTAGAAGGCTACGAAGCGGACGATGTTATTGGTACTTTGTCTTGTAAAGCTTCAGAGAAAGATTATCAGGTTTTTATGGTAACACCCGATAAAGATTTTGCCCAATTGGTAACCGATAAAGTTAAAATATATAAACCCGGATTAAAAGGTGGCGATATCGAAATTCTAGGTGTTGAAGAAGTTAAAGCCAAATATGATGTTGATGATCCCAAACAAATTATCGATTATCTAGGAATGATGGGCGATGCTGTGGATAATATTCCAGGATTGGAAGGTGTTGGTGAAAAGACCGCTAAAAAATTTATTAAAGAATACGGCTCAATGGAAAATCTATTGGCCAATACACATGAACTGAAAGGTAAACTAAAAGAAAAAGTGGAAGCAAGCGCCGAACGCGGTTTGTTGTCAAAAAAACTTGCAACCATTCTTTGCGATGCCCCAGTGGAGTTTCATGAAAAAGATTATGATCTTGAAACGCCAGATTTTGAAAAAGTAAAAGAAATCTTTGATGAACTAGAATTTCGTCGACTTTATGAAAATTTATACCGAGCTTTTGCAACAGACACAAACGCCACAAGCATTGCCAATGACAATGTTTCTAAATCTGATAAAGCCGCAAAACCACAAGCAACGCAGCTGGATCTTTTTGCTAATTTTGAAGAACTAAACGAGGCGACGACGACAAAATCAAATATTAAAGAAAACGATCATCTCTATCAATACATCGACCAACCAAAGGCCATGCAGATTTTGCTTAGAAATTTGTTGATGCAACCTGCCGTTTGTTTCGATACAGAAACTACGTCACTTAATGAGCTAGAAGCACAACTTATCGGGATGAGTTTCTCCTATAAATCGGGATTAGCTTATTATATTCCGATTCCCGAAGACCAAGAAAAAGCACAAGAAATTGTTGAAATTTTCCGTCCGTTTTTTGAAAGCGAAGATGTTCTTAAAATTGCTCACAACCTCAAATACGATTATAAAGTTCTCAGAAATTACAATACTGACGTCAAAGGTCCAATGTTTGACACCATGATTGCACATTATTTACTGAATCCAGATGGACGTCATGGCATGGATTATCTTTCGGAAATGTATCTCAATTATACACCTATTTCTATCGAAAGTTTAATCGGGAAAAAAGGTAAAAACCAATTGACGTTGCGAAAAATAAATTTGGCAGAACAAACCGCTTATGCTGCAGAAGATGCCGATATAACGTTTCAATTGTATCAACTTTTTGCACCTCAGTTGAAGAAAGAAAATCTTGAAGATGTCTTTCTGAATATTGAAATGCCTTTGATGAAAGTCTTAGCTAATATGGAATTGGCAGGCGTAAAACTTGATTCCGATTGGCTAAAAAAGGAAAGCCTAGATTTAGAAAATGATCTTAGAAATTTAGAAACTCAAATTTTTGAATTGTCCGGCGAAGAGTTTAATATGAACTCGCCAAAACAATTAGGCGAAGTTTTATTTGAAAAATTAAAGCTCGATCCTAAAGCCAAGAAAACAAAAACAGGACAATATGCAACCTCCGAAGATGTCCTGCAGAAATTGGCTTCAAAACACGAAATTATCGCATTAATATTAGATTATCGTCAACTGCAAAAACTAAAATCCACTTATGTTGATGCATTGCCCAATCAGATAGATCCGATAGACAACCGCGTGCATACGACTTATGCGCAAACTGTGGCTGCCACAGGCCGTTTGGCGAGTGTTAATCCTAATTTACAAAACATTCCTATCCGTACATTACGCGGACAACAGATTCGGGGTGCTTTTGTAGCGGATGAAGGTAAGAAGATAATTTCTGCCGATTATTCGCAGATAGAATTGCGCCTTATTGCTGAAATTTCGAATGAAGAAAATATGATTGAAGCCTTCCAAAATGGTGAAGATATCCATGCTGCAACGGCTGCAAAATTATTTAAAATCCCAATTGAAGAAGTTTCAAAAACGCAACGTTCGCAAGCCAAAAGTGTCAACTTTGGGATTATTTATGGACAAGGTGCTTTTGGATTAGCGGACCAAACCGGCATGTCAAGAACCGAAGCGAAAGCTATGATTGATGCTTATTTCCAAACCTATCCACGTCTTAAAGAATATATGTCGGAGCAAGTTGAAAATGCTAGAAAAAATGGTTACGTTGTAACAATGTTGGGAAGAAAACGACATCTTAATGACATCAACTCTACCAATTTTGTAGTGAAAGGTCATGCGGAACGTAACGCGGTGAATGCTCCCATACAAGGTAGTGCGGCGGATATCATCAAATTGGCAATGATAAAAATTGATCAAGTTTTAAAAGAGAAAAATTTAAAAACCAAAATGCTGCTGCAAGTGCATGACGAATTAATTTTTGAAGCACCTCTGGAAGAAGTTGATGAGGTTTCTAAACTTATAAAAGACGCTATGGAATCGGCTTATTCTACCAAAGTGCCTTTAACGGTGGAAGTTGGCGTTGGTGATAACTGGTTAGAGGCTCATTAATAAAGAAATAGATTTATATATGAAGAATTTAAAATTTGTAGGACTTATAGCTGCGCTAGCTTTTGCACAAAATTGTGCTACAAGTTCTACTCTTAATGGGAAAAATGACTATTCGGTGACGTCTGAAGCTTTTAAAAATGCTTATAATAGTATCAATGTGGAAGATCTTAAAAGAGATCTATACATCATTGCATCGGATGATATGCAAGGTCGTGACACAGGTTCTCTAGGACAAAAAAAAGCCGGAGAATATATGATTCAGCAATATAAAAATTACGGAATTTCGTTTCCTAAAGCTTTAGGTTCTTATTATCAAAAAGTACCTTCCGAGTTTATGAAAACGCGTAATGGTCAACTTCCAGAATCTGAAAATATTTTGGCTTATATCGAAGGAAGTGAAAAACCAGAGGAGCTGATTGTGATTTCTGGACATTACGATCATATTGGGATGAAAAATGGCGTTGTCTATAACGGTGCCGATGATGACGGAAGCGGAACAGTTGCCGTAATGGAAATTGCAGAAGCTTTTCAAAAAGCTAAGAAAGCAGGATTTGGTCCAAAGCGTTCAATTCTTTTTCTTCATGTAACAGGTGAGGAGCATGGACTTTGGGGATCAGATTATTATGCGAAAAATCCAGTATTCCCATTAGCCAATACGGTTGCTAATCTTAATATCGATATGATTGGTCGTGATGACCCCGAAAATCGTGGTAAACAATATGTTTATGTTATCGGTTCTGCAATGTTAAGTTCCGAGCTTAAAACGATTAATGAACAAGCAAATAAAGACAGTCATAATTTGATTCTGAATTATAAATATGATGATCCTAACGATCCTGACAGATTGTATTACAGATCAGACCATTATAATTTTGCAAAACATAATATTCCGATTATATTTTATTTTGATGGCATTCACGAAGATTATCACAAACCAACAGATACACCAGACAAGATTGATTATCCTTTGCTACAAAAGCGGACACAATTGGTTTTCACAACAGCTTGGGAATTGGCGAATCGTCCAGAACGTATCAAAGTTGACGGGAAGAATACAAGATAAATTAGTTAACAGCTTCAGTTTTTTGAAGCTGTTTTTTTGTGAATTTATTTAATTTAAAAATGTTTAATTTTAATAAAACCAAAAATCCAGAATATGAAAAAATTAGTTTTAATCTCAGCCTGTTTATTTATGTTGACAAGTATGTCCGCACAAACTTTGAAAAAAGTCAACTATCAAGATGCTAAGCAAAAGTTGAATGCCTTGGTAACAGACAACACGCAACAAAAACGTCCAGCAGTTTTGATTTTACCAGCATGGAAAGGCATTGATAACGAGGCCAAACAAGCCGCGCTCGATTTACAAAAAGAAGGTTATATCGCTTTGATTGCTGATATATATGGAGAAGGAAATATTCCTAAAACCAATGAGGAAGCTGCAAAAATAGCGACATTCTATAAGACAGATTACAAAGCCTACCAGCATCGGATTCAGTTGGCGCTTGATGCTTTGATAAAACAAAATGCTGACCCCAAAAAAATAGCAGTTATTGGTTATTGTTTTGGCGGAACTGGCGCGTTAGAAGTTGCTAGAGCAGGCTTTCCTGTTGAAGGAGTTGTAAGTATTCATGGAGGACTTTTTAAGGATGAATCGCGTCCGAATGACCTTATTAAAACAAAGATTTTGGTTGAAAATCCAGCGGATGACAAGAGTGTAACAAAAGAGGATTATGATATGCTTATCCAAGAAATGAATGATGGAAAAGCCGATTGGCAGATTATTACCTATGCCAATTCTGGACACACTTTTACCAATCCAGAATCTGAAGATTACAATCCGATAATGGCAAAACGTGCTTGGAAACACACGTTGCAATTTCTTAGTGAGATTTTAAAATAAAAACGATTTAATTTTCGAAAGCTTCAAAAGTGCCGTCTTCAAAAAATAAAATAACGCGCTTCACTTTTTTCGAAGAATTTTCGTGTACCATTGGAAAATTCTCTAATGGCTGAGAATCGATTATTTTTTTTTCTTCTTTGTCAGAGGACATTTTATTCGTTTCTGAGGCATTAGTTTTTTGCTCTTTTTCTGGAATCAAATTATTTCGACCAAAACTTTCATCTTCTATTATAGAGAAAAGGTCGGGTAGGGGAAGCTTTTTTACTTCCACTTTTTCTTCAATAATTTCTATTTTAGGTTTTATCATTGGCCCATTATTATTGATTAGCCAGTCCCATTCTATGTCTGGGAAGCTATTTTTTACTTTGGTGATAAACTCCAAAGATGGCTTGTTCCGCCCTGAAGTGATGTGCGAAATACTCGACCGCTGGACATCTACTTTCTCAGCAAATTCTGACGGACTAATATTATAATGCTCCATAATAACGGAGATTCTCTCATTAATTTCCATTTTACAAATGTAATAAAACTTTTACAATTATAAATAGAGAAAATATTACAGAAGTAAACATTTAGAAATTACAAATGTGAACTAAACACTATATATCTAATAGTCAAGTAGTTGAATGATATAAAAATCTTGTATTGTTAAAATATTGTGGAAAGTTTAATTGTATAGAATTGTAAACTTTGTATTAATAAAAAACCAAGTTTTGATTAAAATTTACTAAAATTCTATTAAGCAATAGGTTATGGCTTTTGATACTATCTGCTATTAATCTTAAATAGTTTTTTTATAATTAACAAATGTATAACAAGCTATTGGGTAGTTGTTTACTCACATTTGTCATGTTTGATAAATTAGTCCTTAAATGAGGATTAAGTAGTGTTTTTATACTTAAAGTAAAGTTGAATTAAGTATTTATATAAATTATATAAAAAGCTGATAATTAAATAATTGTATAAATTAATTATAAATAGTTCAATTAACAATATTTTCAACAGACAAGATGGCATTTACATGTGTTTAATGAAATTACAATTGTAAACTTTAAATTATTCATTGCTTTTTCATAAATTTGACAAACTTAAATTATCAAATAATGGCTGGAATTTTCCAATACGTAAAAAATCAAGATTTCCCAGAACGCTATATTTCCCCAGAAAAATTATTTTCTTACCTACAAGCCAATCTCAGCGATTGTATCACGGAGATCGGAAAATCATCTTTAGGAAAACCCATCTATAAATTAAGTTTAGGAAATGGTCCTGTTAAAGTGGCGGCTTGGTCACAAATGCATGGCAACGAATCCACGGCGACTCTAGCAATGCTGGATTTACTAGAATTTTTTAAGGAGCATGATGAGGTTAAGCAGAAGCTTTTTTTAGCATTGACTTTAGATTTTATTTTTATGCTAAATCCTGATGGCTCGGAAGTCTGGACGCGTCGTAATGCTTTTGATATCGATATTAACAGGGATTTTTTAAAAGAATCAAGTATCGAAATGCGAATTTTGAAAAATTTTATAAAAGATACTAAATATGATTATGCGTTAAATCTTCACGATCAGCGTACTATTTTTTCTGCCGATAAAGATCTTCCGGCGACCCTTTCGTTTTTGGCCCCTTCACAAGATACTGAGCGAAGTTTAACGGAAAATAGAAAGAAAAGTATGGCTATTATTTCGGCGATTTTTATACAAATGCAACAATTCCTTCCGAACCAGATTGCACGTTATAATGACGAGTTTTATCCAACTTCCTCAGGTGATAATTTGATGAAATTTGGGATTCCGACAATCTTATTTGAAGGCGGTTTTTATCCAAATGATTATGGAAGACAACAGAGCCGAAAGTATTACACATATGCCTTGTTTTATGCACTGAAAACCATGGCTGTATTGCGAGGCGATACGGTAGGTTACGAGACTTATTTCAGAATTCCAGAAAATAAAGAAAGCCATTTTGATATCATTTATCGTAATGTAAAACTCAATACGGATTTTGACTGTGTTCTTGATATTGCGGTGCAGTACAAAGAGATTTTTGATGCTGAGATTAGTAATATTAAACTGATTCCTTATGTGGTTGAGGTTGGCGATCTTGGACGCAAAAAGGCTTGGCAAGAAGTTGATTGCACAGGGAGAAAATTCGTTTCTCAAAATAAATTTCCAAAACTAGATGCTGAAATTAATTTTAGTATTGAATAAACACATAAAAGTTTTTCAACTTCTTATTGTGGTATTTCTTGCGATTCTTTAGAGGCGTTCATATTTTTTGTTTTGGGAAGAAAATGAATAGCTTTTGGGATAATTATGTGAAAAATAGCATAATCTATTGATTAGAAATTTAGATCTCAAATCTTTATCATTATATTAGTTTGGTTTTTTAAGATAGAGAAAAATCATTTTTTTTTCTTCTGAAATTTGCAACATAATCCAAAAGAGATGCAAAAATTATAATTTATTGTACTCCTTAGTTTCGCAAGTTTTACCAATGTCCGCGGGCAAGGAGCCACTCGTATAAGTATAAGACAATGCCAAGAGTGGGCAAGAGAAAATTATCTTTTGATCAAACAATTCGGATTGATGGAAAAATCAAAAGAATACTCTTTGAGTAATGCCAGCAAAGGCTACTTACCACAATTTTCCGTAAATGCACAAGCAACCTACCAATCGGATGTGACAAGTCTAGGTACTAAACTACCTGGGTTTGAAATTGATAAAATTAGTAAAGATCAATATCGGGTGTATGGCGAGCTGAATCAAATTCTTTACGATGGCGGTGTTATTAAAAATAAAAAATAAAACATAAAAACAGAAAAAGAGGCTGATGTTGCATTTTTGGAAGTGAAACTTTACCAGTTAAAAAATCAAATCGAAGAGCTTTTTTTTGGATTTTTAGTTTTAAACAAAAAATTAGACCAGAATATAATTTATCAAAAAGACCTATAAAAAAAACGAATTGAAAGCTATCTTATAAATAAATAATCCTCCGAATTTGGAGGATTATTGTTTTAGTGATTCTCAACATATTTATGAAAATTATTGAGAATGTTATAATATTCTTGGCGCTGACTTTCGAAAGAATTAAGTTTGTCAGGCTCTATATCTTGTGTAATTTTCGTAGTAGTTGCATCAATCGTCTCGAAGCCAACCTTTACTACACGCCCATCTTTGGTGCGATAGATGATTTCTTCGTTCGGAATAATTTTTTCAAAAACACCAGCATAATCGAACGAATAACTGCCATCTTTTAGTGCCATTGTATTTTTAAACGTGCCACCTTCTTTAAAGTCGATATGTGAAGAAGTGCATCGCCAACGGTTGTCCACGACATTCCATTTCGAAATATGGTGCGACTGTGTATATAACTCCCAAACTTTGGAAGCTGGTGCCAAAATAATGATGTCAATTTTTATCGTTTCCATATTTTTTTTCTTTAAAGGTAATAATAATTATTAATAAATCATAAAAAATGAATTATTCTTGATAGCCTTTACCTTCCATAATCTTTGGGATATACCTTTCAATTCTTGCTAATCTTGTTGCAGTTTGTTTGGCTGCGGAAAAGTGTAAAAGGTAGCCGCGTTGTCGTCCGGGTGTCAATTTTTCAAAAGCTGTTTTTAGATCTGGATATTCTGCGAACATGGCAGTTAACTCTTCTGGAACGTCGTAGTCTTCGGTCTTTTTTAAGGTGACTTTTTTGCCTTCTTTTTCATTTTGTATAGCTTCGGCAATTAGGTTTTTTAGATCACTTTTTAGAGTTTCAATTTGTTCCAGACCAGTGATTTTTATCACGCGACTCGACTGCGAGTTTTCACCCATCTGTACCAAAAGTTGCTTTGGATCTTTCAACAATACACCTTTGAAAAAGCTTAAAACGCAAAAGTCTTTGAAAGGACCTACTATTATTACATTTTTAGCATTGACTTTGTAACAAGGTTGGTACCATTTGAAATCTTCTTCCACATCAAATTCTAAAATCAATTCCCGAAGAGCGGTTATTTCGTTATGCCAAGCGGATTTCTTTGTTAGATATGCATCAACTTTTGGATTGCGTTTTACCTCAGCCATTGTTCTATATTAAAACCTAAAATTACTGAAATTTAGTTTAAAATTAATATTAAACTTCCGATACTTATAAAAATCCAAAGAAAAATAGCTAGAAATAATGGTTTTATACTAATCGATCTTAGCGCTTCAATCGATAAGGTTGAACCAATTAAAAACAAGGTGAGATTAAGCCCCAATTTTGAAATCTCTGTAATCGTAGGACTTACCACTTCAAAAATAGGAAAGTAAGTACTTAATAAAATAGCGATGATGAAAAAGCCAATAAACCAAGGAATTTTAATTTTTGAATCTTTAGTTTTAAAAATAAACATCGTTAAAATAGAAACCGGAATTATCCAAAGTGCGCGTGCTAGTTTCACTGTTGTTGCCGTTTTCAGAGCTTCATCACCATATTTACTGGCTGCGCCAACTACCGAACTGGTGTCGTGTATGCCAATCGCACACCACATTCCAAAGTCTTGTTGCGACATCATTAGCCAATGTCCAATACTTGGATAAACGAATAGAGCAACGGAATTGAGCGAAAAAACAATAGCCAATGCCAACGAAATTTGTTTGGTATTCGCCTTGATAATTGGAGATACGGCGGCTATGGCACTTCCTCCACAAATAGCTGTACCAGCGGAAATAAGATAAGAAAGCGGTCTTTCTATGTTTAAAAGTTGTCCTAAAAAATAGCCGAGAATCAAAACACTAAAAATACTGCCAACCGTTAATAAAAAACCAGATTGCCCAACTTGCAAAGCTTCATCGAGATGCAGTCCAAATCCAAGTCCGACAATAGAAATCTGCAAGAGTTTGGAAATGTATTTTGAAACTTTATTTTCGAAGGGATTTCCGACCAAAATGGCAAAGAAAAGACCGAGCAATAACGCAATAGGCGAACTTACCAAACCGCTAAATGATAAAATTGCAAGAACACTAAATATTAAAATTTGAATGTTTTTATTGGAGGTTAAAAAGCCCATTATTTTTTTCTGCAAATTACCTGTATTTGTTATTACGAATCAAATCATAAATAATTATAGTCAATAACTTTTTGTTATAAATATGTTTTCTACAAAAACCAAAGTTCAAATACAGAACCTTTTTCTAGTCGGCGATAGACGATATAGCCATTGTGCGCTTCCATAATACTTTTGGAAAGCGTAAGCCCAATTCCCGAACCATTTGGTCGCGTGGTAAAAAACGGAAGAAAAATTTTAGATTCAATCTGCGAGTCTATGCCTTGCCCATTGTCTTCAACGCTGATAACCACACGATTGTTGCTTTCGAAAACTTGCAATCGAATGTGTTTGTTTTCTTGATGTTGAAGTGCCAATTGTGCATTGGTTAAAAGATTTACCAAAACGCGTTCTATCATGCTTTCATCTGCCTGAACAAAGAAATCTTGAAGGTCCACGTCAAGTTTTATGTTCTGAATTTTAAATTCGTGTTCGAAAATTTTTAACACCTTTTCGATACTATTCCGTAGATTAATTCTCGATTTTTTAGGCTTTGGAAGTTCTGCTATTTGACGATAACTATCGATGAAATGGAGTAATTGTTGCGATTTGGAATTGATGATTTTCAAAGAATCTTTTATTTCTTCTTGATCCTCGTCGGTTAGATTTTCTTGTTCGGTTAAATATTCCAGA
The DNA here is from genome assembly GCF_053891095.1 of Soonwooa purpurea. Taxonomy (NCBI): domain Bacteria; kingdom Pseudomonadati; phylum Bacteroidota; class Flavobacteriia; order Flavobacteriales; family Weeksellaceae; genus Soonwooa; species Soonwooa purpurea. Next base: position 186,736 of record NZ_JBSSMA010000003.1, on the reverse strand, counting down.
TTATGAATCAAACTATTAACTGGCGTTAGCGAGTTGAGAAGCTCATGCGAAATGACTTTCATTAGATTATTCCAAGCTAATTTCTCCTTTTTGTCGATAATTTTTTGGATGGATTCCATAGAAATCACACAAAAATCATTTTGAAAATTGGAAATTCTGGAAGTTCGAATCGAGAACGATTGCGCGCTACTTTCTTGAATGGAAATATCTATAAATTCCTGCGAATCTAGAAAATCTGTTGCTTCAATGAGTTTAAAAAATTCTGGCGATTTTTCTTGATAAAATGCCCAAGAATTGTATTTCGGAACTTTTAAAATTCTGGTGAAACTCGGATTGCAGTAGAAAACCTGCCAGTCTTTTTCCGAAGATGATTTGTTTAAAATTAAAAATCCAATTTCCATTTTGTCCAAAATAGAATCGTACAGATTTTTGTAAGAATACAAATTTTTATGTTCGTCTTTTGTTTGATAATAAAGCTTTACAGCACTTGATTTTAAGTCGTTGGACTTGGAGATTTTTGGAAAAAGTGAAAAATCTTTTTGACGAATGGAAGAAATGATTTTTTCTACTTCATTCATTTTTTGATTAAAATTTAACCAGTAGAACATTTGAAAAATGACAGCAAAAACGAACAAAATAACCGCTGTAAAGGCTTTCTGATGCCAAAATGCATCAAAAGCCAGAAGACAAAATACCAAACTGAGAAGGCTCCAAAACAGCCAAATCCAATAAATTTTATTCATTGTTTATATTCCAAATTTTTCCATTCTACGGTAGAGTGCAGCACGAGAAAGTCCCAAGGCATCGGCGGCGGCAGAGATATTTCCACGGTATTTTTTCAAGGCATTTTTAATGAGTTTTTCTTCCATTTCTTCCAAATTTAAAGAAGCTAAAGTTTCTTGATTTTTTTCGAAACCTTGCCATTTCAACTGAATTTTGTTGGTGTCTGCCAAAATAATTTCGCGCTCCAAACTATGTTCCAATTCACGAATATTTCCAGGAAAAGCATATTGAATCACTTCCTTTAAATTAGAAATTTCAATATTGGATTTATGGTATTTTTTTTCAAATTTTTCAATGAAAAACGCGGCTAAATTTGGGATATCTTCTTTTCGTTCCCGAAGCGGCGGCAATTCCACTTCCACAGTATTGATTCTGAAATACAAATCTTCGCGAAATTTGCCTTCTGCAACCAGTTTTTTCAAATTAGCATTGGTCGCAAAAATGAATCTCACATCGGGAAAACGTTCTTTGGTTTCGCCAATTCGTGATAATTTTTTAGTTTGAATTAGAGTCAATAATTTTTGTTGCAAACCCAACGATAAATTCCCAATTTCATCAAGGAAAACGGTTCCACCATCGGCATTTTCAATCTTTCCAGCTTTATCGGTTTTGGCATCAGTAAAAGCACCTTTGGCGTAACCGAACAATTCTGCTTCGAACAAATTTTCGGAAATCGCGCCCAAATCAATATGTACAAAAGCTTCATTTTTTCGCAAAGAGTGTTGATAGAGGTATTCTGCCATCACGTATTTTCCGGTTCCGTTTTCACCTAAAAGAAGCACATTTGCGTCAGTTTTTGCTACTTTTTGTAAGGTTTGCATCACGGTATTCATCTTTGCAGATTGGCTTTCCAATTGATAATTGGTATTTTTTTTCAACAGATTTTCCCATTGTGACAGTTTTTTATTTTTTCGGGACAAATCCACAGCGAGATTTACAGAAGCATAGAGTTTTTCGTTGTTCCAAGGTTTCAGAATAAAATCGGTAGCGCCCATTTTTAAAGCTTCCACAGCCAATTCTACTTCGCCATAAGCCGTCATGAGAATCACAGGAATGTTTTTATTAATTTCTTTGATTTCAGAAAGCCAATACAAACCTTCTTTTCCATCTTCGAAACCTCTTCTAAAGTTCATGTCCAGCAAAATGGCGTCAATATCATTTTCATTAATCGTAGAAATTATTTTTTGTGGCGAACTGATGTTGATAACGTTTGTGAAAAACTTCTTCAGCCAAACTCTGGCGGAAAATAATATGTCTTCGTCGTCATCGACAATTAGGATTCCGGCTTCTTTTTTTCTCATGTTTATTAAAATAAATGTTCGGTTTTGAACAAATACTGTTCATTTTCGAACATTTTTAAAATTGATTTGTTTTCTTCATAATCTCATTATCAGGATATTACAGATTTATAATTTTTGTGGCATTATGTTCGTGTAATAAACTGTGAATCAAACTACTATAATGGATACGAAGGTAGAGAAAAAACAATCGAAAATCAAAATCATCATCATCGTTTTGGTCGGGATTTTTGGCATTGGTATTTTTTTAAGCTATTTCTTTCAGCAAAAAAAAACTTATAATGTGAAAATCGAAAATCTCCAAATAGAAGAAGTGAGCGAAGGGAAATTTGAAGATATGTTGATGATTACAGCACAAACGCAATCGTTAAATTCTTCTCTTGTGAATGTTTTGGAAGGCGGAATGGTAAAAGAAATTTATACCGAAGATGGACAAATGGTCAGCCAAGGTGAGCCATTGGCGCGCGTGTACAATCCGAATACAGAATTCAATTATATGAATCAAGAAACAGGAATTATGCAACAGATCAACCAAATGAGAAATTCGCTTTTGGAACTGAAAGATCAGGAATTCAATCAAAATAAAGAGTTATTGCAAGCGCAAAATGATTACAATACGGCTTTGCAAACCTATAATCTTCAAAAGCGTCTTTATGATGCAGAAATTGGAAAAAAATCTGAATTTGATTTGGCTAAACAAAATATGCAATATCAAAAAAAGAGAAAACAGATTACAGAACAAGGTATCGTCAGCGAAAACAACTCCAGAAATCAGCAAATTTCAGCAATTAATTTATCGATTAATCAGATGCAAAAAAGTTTGAATGTTTTGAAATCGAACAAAAATAATTTTCTCATTATGGCGCCTGTTTCTGGGAGATTATCGTCTTTCAGTCTATCTTTGGGTCAGAACCTGACTTCGGGTGAAAGCATTGGGAAAATCGATTTGATGGATGGTTACAAGTTGGTGGCAAAAGTGGACGAATATTACATCAACAAATTACAACTTGGTATAAAAGGAACGCTGGATAACAATGGGAAAAGTGACAATGTAATCGTGACAAAAGTACTTCCAGAAGTGAAAGATGGACAGTTTTCTGTAGAATTGAATTTCGCAGATACAGAAAAACCAAATAATCTCAAAATAGGAATGACCTTCGGTGTGAAGCTGAAATTGTCCGCAGACACGCAAAGTATGATGATTCCGAAAGGCAATTTCTATAAAGATACCAACGGAAAATGGATTTTTGTGGTAAACGGAACGAAAGCCGAAAAACGAAATATCAGTTTGGGACGAGAAAATCCACTGTTTTACGAAGTGACTTCGGGATTGAAAAAAGGTGACAAAGTAATCGTATCGGATTATAATGATTATAAAAATTATGAAATTTTAGACTTGAAAAAATAAGATGAAAAAAGTAAATGTATATTTAGGTTTAACATTAATGCTGATTGGGAATTTGGCAAACGCACAAAACAAAATTGAAGCTTATGTGGATGAACGTGTGGAGCTGATGAGCTCTGTTTTCAGGATGATAGATGCAGAAGAATACAGCGAGGAAAATAATGCGTTGTATGTCGAAGACCTCGAAAAACATTTTGGATCTTTTAAAAATTCAGAATTTCTAAAAAATCTTGCAAAAGACAGAAATAATGATGGTTTGGGCTATGATGCCGTGATGTCTATGGCTGTAAATTTAAAAATTAAAAACGGGAAAATTAGCTTAATCGATCCCAAAAGAACCTCGTTGGACAAACGTTGGAAAACGGAGAAACTTCCCGATTTTATCCAGAGTTTGAATCAGTATTACAAACAAACCAAGTTTAATGATTTTTATAAATCCCATCAAAAAGATTATCAGCAAGCAGCGAAAGCTTTTAGCGATTCGGTTTTGGTGAAACTGAATCAAGAATGGTATCCGAAATTTTACGGAAAACAACCGAATGAAGATTACAAAGTCGTTATTGGATACGGAAACGGTGGGGGAAATTATGGCCCACGCGTCGAAGGAAAAAAACGTGATGTGGTGTATGCCATTGTGAGCGGCGGAAAATTTGATGGCAGAAAATTGACGTATACAAGCGCTTATGCGCCGACTTTGATTCATGAATTCAACCATTCTTTTGTGAATTATATTCTAGACACCCAAAATTATAAAAACGAACTAGAATCTGCGGGCGAAAAGATTTTAAGCGCTGTGAAAGAGCCTATGTCAAACCAAGCTTATGGAAATTGGGAAACTATTATCAACGAATCGATTGTTCGTGCTGCGGTGATCGTTTACATGAAAGAAAATGCTTTTTCCGAAGCTGATATTAAAGCCGAATATAAAGATCAAATGAAACGTAGATTTCTTTGGATACCCGAATTGGTCGCGCTTTTAGAACATTATCAATTGAACAGAAAACAATATCCAACTCTTGAAAGCTTTTACCCAAAAATTGTAGAATTTTTCCAAAATGTGGGAAATAATGTGCAAACAATTGTTGCAGATTACGAAGTGAAGCTTCCAAAAGTAAAATCAATTTCGCCTGATATCAATGGAAAAAATGATGTCGATCCGTCTATCAAAGAAATCATTGTGTCTTTTGATAAAATGATGAATGCGAGTGGAATGTCCATCAATATTGGAAGTTTGGGAAGAGAAGGCGTTCCGATTAGCAGCAGACCTGTGTATATCAACGATAACAACGCCATGAAAATTGAAGTAAGCATGAAACCAAATACAGAATACGAATTTATTTTCGTAGGAAACCGCTTCGAATCCGTGGAGGGATTTCCTTTGCAAGAATATGTGGTGAAATTTAAAACAAAATAGAACTCTTAGAATTACGAACCTAGACGTCAAATCTTAGACTTTAAACTATAAACTATAAACTATAAACTATAAACTATAAACTATAAACTTTATACTAAACACCAAAACAATGATAACAACACATCGACTTTCAAAAATATACCGCACAGAAGATGTAAAAACTACGGCTTTGAATGAAGTAAGTTTAACAATTAATGAAGGTGAATTCGTTGCCATTATGGGATCTTCAGGCTGTGGAAAATCGACACTTTTGAATGTTTTAGGCTTATTAGACGATGCATCTAAAGGTTCTTATCAATTCTTAGGACACGAAATTGTGGGAACTAATGAAAAAACAAGAGCGGCTTATCGCAAAAAAAATATCGGTTTTATTTTTCAAAATTTTAACCTGATTGATGAATTATCCGTGTACGAAAACATCGAACTTCCTTTAATCTACAACGGAATTTCCTCATCAGAACGCAAGAAAAGAGTCGAGGAGATTATGGAGAAAATCAACATCAGTCATCGCGCAAAGCATTATCCACAACAACTTTCTGGTGGGCAGCAACAACGAGCGGCGGTTGCCAGAGCGTTGGTGACAAGACCAAAACTTATTCTTGCCGATGAGCCTACGGGAAACCTCGATTCTTCCAACGGAAACGAAGTGATGAATCTTCTTGCAGAACTTCATCGCGAAGGTTCCACCATTGTGATGGTGACGCACTCGTCTTACGATGCTGGTTTTGCCTCACGAATTGTCAATATGAAAGACGGCGAAATATTTAGTGAAGAGCTGACCTCACAACGAAAAGACGTTTTCGAAAAAGCAGAAGCTTCGGAACTTTAAAAATATTATTAAACTAAATTATTTTCACAAGAATCAACAGAGAAGCTTTGATGTATTTCTGGTTTCTCTGTCTTTCTTCATTGAAAAAAACGAATTATCATGTTAAAAAACTGGCTAAAAATAGCATTCATCAATTATAAAAAGAATTGGCTTTCCACGGTGATTAATCTGTTCGGGTTAAGCATTGGACTTACTGGGTTTATGCTGATTTTGATGCACTGGAATGACGAAGAATCCTATGAAAAATGGAATCCAAAGAAAGACCATATTTACGGATTTCAGGCTTATTACAAAAATGATAACATCTATGGAAGTGGTGCGTCTTATCCAATTGTTACAACAGCTTTAGAAAAAATTCCTGAGATTGAAGATTTTTTTCTGATAAATGCAACAGGACAAGGTGCTAAAATGACAGCTAATGGCAAAAGTGTTTTCCAGGATGATGGGATGAGAACTTCGGACAGCTTTTTTAATTTTTTTCCGTTTAAAATTATTTCTGGAAGCTATAAGAATGCTTTAAAAGATAAAAACTCAATAAATATATCAACAGAAGTCGCCAGCAAATTATTTGGAAAGACCAATGTTGCTGGAGAAAGTGTGATTATTTTTGATCAAAAATATATTATACAATCCGTTTATGAATTGCCAAAAGGGAAATCTCAGATAAAACCTCAATTCGTTTTTCTAGCTTATGATAATCTAAAAAACGATAAAGAACAATGGGGAAATTTTAACTATGCCGCCTTTTTCCTTTTAAAAGATGGCGTAGATTCTAAAGTAGTCGATGAAAAAATTAAAAATGAAGTTTTAGAATTAAGAGCGAAAATAGGAGCCAAACAAGCTGGTATTTCTATGGAAGAATATATGAATAAGTATGGTCCTAATGACGTTCTGTTAATCGCTTTGGATAAAATAAAACTACACTCAGAAGCCTCATGGTTTGGAAAAGGTGATTTTAAAACGATATTAATTTTATTCTCATTATCAGTTCTTATTTTGATTTTATCAGCCATCAATTTAATCAATCTGAAAACCGCTCAGGCTTCTCAAAGAGCCAAAGAAGTTGGCGTAAGAAAAGCGGTTGGGAGTACAAAAGGCGCATTAATTCTACAATTTTTATTAGAATCGTTTATCGTTTGTTTTAGCGCTTTTATTTTCTCGTTGGTCGCGACCGAATTAGTCTTGCCATCGTACAACAAATTTATTGGAAAAGAAATGCGTTTAGACAATCCAATGGTGATTTTCTATGCGGTTCTTATGGTGGTTGTCGTAGGAATTATTGCCGGACTCTTGCCAGCGTTGTATTTATCCAACTTCAAAGCCATCGAAACTTTAAAAGGAAATTTTGCTCGTAGCAAACACGGAACATGGCTTAGAAACGGGATTTTAACTTTACAATTGATTATTTCATCTTTCTTCGTGATTGGCGGCCTCATTATCCACGAACAAGTGAAATACATGATGAATAAAGACTTAGGATATAATGGAAATCAAATTATGGAAGTTCAGTTCATGCATCGTGATGAAAAACCTTGGCTGAAATATGAACGATTGAAAACAGAATTGTCCAAAATTCCGGGAGTCGTGGATGTTTCTTTTAGTGAAGCCACGCCAGCCAATGGCAATTGGAGCGATTCTAACATGGATTTTAAAGACAAAAGTATCCAATCTCGACATGGTTCTATGGATTATAATTTTCTAAAATTCATGGATGTAAAATTGAAAAAAGGTCGTTTTCTGGATTCTAATTTAGCTTCTGACAGTATTAATACTTTGATTGTAAATGAAGCCTTTGTGCGGAAATTCGGAATGACAGATGACGAGGTTTTGAAGAATGAATTCAGACCAGGTTTTGATGATAAACCTTACCGCGTCGTAGGAATTGTAAAGGATTTCAACTTAGCAGGTCTTGAATCTGAGGTGACGCCAGTGTCGTTTTTTCATTACAAAGAAACCTCTTGGAAACGATTTAATATGTACAGCATTTTGGTGAAAATTAATCAAAATGACATCGAAGCTACGGTAGATAGAATTAAAAAATATTGGAGTAATAATGTTGAAATAGGATATCCGTTTGAAGGTAATTTTATCAATAAAAGATTTGCAAAAACCTACGAGAAATATCAAAAACAACAGACTCTATTCACGATTCTAAATATCATGGTTTTAATAATTGCTTTGTTGGGATTGTTCGCTTTGTCATCATTAATGATTGAACAAAAACTGAAAAATGTTGCGATTAGAAAAACATTAGGCGCTTCTAGTAAAGAACTGATTTTAGGTTTAACAAAACAGTTTCTTATCATCACGACGATTGCAGTATTCATCAGTATTCCGATAAGTTATTATTTTATGAACGAATGGCTGAAAGACTTCGCTTACCGCATTGATATGCCGCTTTGGCCCTATGTTTTGAGCTTATTTTTATTACTGATTTTGACCTTCGCGGTGGTTAGTATTAAAGCCTATCAAGCCACAAAAGTCAATCTTGTCAAGTATTTGAAATACGAGTAGATAGAGATTTGAGATTAGAAACTAGAAACTAGAAACTAGAAACTAATAACCAACAACTAGAAAACACAATTTGTCATTCCGAGGTGCAAGAAATCTCGCGACATTATCATCAGAATATTAAAATCCAAAATTCCGAATTGCAGAAAAAAAGGAATTTATAGCATCTAAACAATGAAAAAGTTAGTTTTTTTATTCATCATTAATTGGCTTCCGGCGCAGCAATCCTGGAATTTGCAGGAATGTTTGGATTATGCATTGAAAAATAATCCTGATGTGCAGCAGTGGTTGTTGGAAGTTAACAAAAGCATCCATGAAAAAAATAATGCCAACGGAAAATTACTACCTTCGGTGGGTATGGGAGTTGGTCATAGTTACAGTTTTGGTTCTACAATTAATCCGTCCAACAACGCTCGTGAAGCCACGAATGTGCAATACGATCAGTTTTTTGCACAAACCAATTTAGATGTTTTTTCCTGGAAAAATTACCTCAATATTGGACTTTCAAAACTCAATAAAGAAGGTTCGGAATTTCGTGTGAAAACAGCTCAAAACCATCTTCAATTATCGATTATCAATTTGTTTTTTCAGTATCAGAAAAGCAAATCTTGGCTGGAAGTTCTTGAGCCTCAAGTGGCGGGAATGAAAGAGCAAATCATCAGAACAGAAAAAGAAGTGGAAATCGGAAACCGCGCAAAAAGCGATGTTTACGATATTAAAGCCAATTTTGGAACCATCCAGGAGCAATGGATTTCTGCGCAAAATGACAACAATTTGGCAAAAATTAATCTTTTGGCAGCGCTCAATATTAATCAAGATTCTGTGGATTTTGTGATGCCGGACGAAGCGCTTTCTGTTTTGTCTTGGACTTCTAAAAATGAAATGATTGAGGAGCTCATCAAGAGAAATCCTATTTATTTAGAAAATCAAAAAAATGCTGAAATTGCTGTTCAAAAGATTAAAATGGCAAAGTCGGATTATCTTCCCACGATTTCTGGACAATACCAATGGTCAACATTTTACAGTAAAACGCTTAATGCTAATTTAATTTCAGAATCCTTTTCTAATCAGTTTTCACAAAACAAAAACCAACAAGTTTATTTGGGTTTTAATATTCCTGTTTTTCAACAATTCCAAGTGAGAAATAATGTTGAAATAGCCAAACTGGATCAACTCAACATCCATCTTGAAAATCAAAAACGATTAACAGAATTGTATAAAGTGCTGAATATCATTACGGAACAATATCTTAATGCTTCCGAAAGAAATCGTTTGTTACAAGAAAATTTTGAAAATCAGAAGTTGTCTTTCGATCGTTCCGAAGAAAAATACCGCGAAGGTTTGATTGATGCGTATAATTTTTTTGTGGTCCGCAACAATTGGTTACAAGCGAACTACAATCTTATCAATAGCAAATATGATGTGATGCAACAAGCCGCGTTGTTGCGGGTTTTTGAGAATTAATAGCTTATAGGACCAATTTAGGTTCTTCAAAATTTATATTGGGAATATTTCTCGGAATTTTTCCAATCTCTAATGTTGAACGTATGTCGAAGGCGAAATGCCTACAATTTGTTTAAAAATCGCAGCAAATTTGCTGTGTGACGAATAGCCCGCTTCTTCGGCCAAAGTAGTGATTTTGAAATGGCGAAAATCCTTATTATCATTGAGTTTTCTTAAGATATAATCGATTCTAAGTTTATTAATATAGGCGTTAAAATCGGTGTTTTTATAGTTTTTGATAAAGCGTGAAAGGTATTTCGTATTGGTTTCTCGATGAGCCGCTAGATAGGGAAGAGATAGATTTTTATTAGTAAAAAGTCCACTTTCTTCAAACTTTTCGAGCTTTTGTATGATCTTGACTTTTGTTTCCACAGACATGAAACTAAGATCCTCGCAGCATTTTGTTTCTACAAAAATTTCTTGTTTTTCTGGATTAAAACTGATTTTTCTGAGGAATTTTTTTTTAATGGAAAACTATTTTCTGTGTTAAGCGCACTATTTTGTAAGCTGGCAATCTCTTTTTGTTTTTTGTTTAACAAAATAATAGGTAACAATTCCACCAATTAAGATTCCAATGATTATGGCAAGGATAATTATTATGAAAATGAGTATGCTGTGCATTGTTATTTTTTTAAATAAAAAGAGGTCTAAGTGCTGTTTTTTGTAATTGTTTTTAATTTATTTAATAATCGTTTAAATTTATGTATTCTTATTAAATTCTATAATATATTAAATAATTAAAAAATATAAATAGTTATTTTTATTATTTGACTACAAATTTAAATAATAGATTCTTAAGTTTATTTTCTTTTAAAGATAAAATTTTTAATTATTGTTTTCCCGAAAATGAAAAGCCGTAAAAGCTTACAAATCAAATTATCTAACATTGACGAAATGTAATTTTAGTAGTTTGTTGTTCAGTGTATTAATGCTTATATTTTGTTTTTCTTTGGATGCTTTTTTATATTTACTTATTGTTAAATTCTGTTTTCTGTAAATTGAAATACTCTTAATGACGTGATATTTTTTTATATTTGTGAAAACACAGATAACGCGAAAAAAGATTTGTTTTTAATTAGGAAATAAATAATAATAACAAATCATGAAGAAAATACTTGTAAGCACAAGTTTTTTTATTTTTTTTAACACTTTTGCGCAAGTGGGAATTAATACTCCAGATCCTACTAGAAGCTTACACGTGCAAGGAAATCTAAAAGTTGTCAATCTAAAAAATGCATCAGAAGATGCCGCCTTTGAAAGAATATTGGTTAGTGATCCAGATGGAAATGTTGATTACGCCAACAGAAAAGTTTTTTTGCCCAGTGGAGGAATTGGTGCCGTAGATAAAGAAAGTTATAGTGAAATCTATAACAACGATAGCACCAGTGGAATAGTTACAAAAAAGCTTAAATGTGGAAAATTTTTCTTTGTTTTCAATGAAACTACCTCTTCTAATATTATGTTTGGCCTAAATGAGCAGCCAGCAAGCACGGTAAGCATTTATATGAATATGGAGCAAAATTGGAATGGCAATGGCTTTCAATTTTATCAAGGTACAAATAGTACGAATGGTACCGATACACCCTTTAGTTTTACAACGAGCAATTATAATACCCCACAGGAGTTTAAAAGTTCCAATCTTGCATTGTATGAGCAAAATGTGATGACCTTCCAATATCCAGGCGATCAAGATATCTATAGATTGACAATTTATAAAGTGGGACATACTTCTAATAGCTATGATTTCGTATCAGCGTGTGAAAAATTTTAATTTATGAAAAAGAGTTTATTAAGTATGTTTCTTTTGGGAACAATAGGTTTAGTACCCGCCCAAAACGTCGGGATAGATACATCAAACCCTACAAGAACATTGGATATTAATGGAAATTTGCGCGTAACAGATTTGCAAGACAAGTCAAATACTCCTGGTACAGACTTTCTACTGGCTGCCAATCGCCAAAATGGAAATGTTGACTATATCGATCTCAAATCCTTGCAGCAATCCAATAAAAATAATATGGAGGTTGCACGTTCTATATACAATGCAACCGCAGCCGATATTAGTAAAGAGTGTAGCTGTGGCGATATTGTTGTACGTTTTAATGGTCTTAAAGCTGAATTTAAGCTAAAAACAACAGACGTTTTTACAAGTAACAATGTTAATAGTTTTAATCTGTCTTACGGCATAAAAAAGTTTGCCGGGACTGCATACTCTTACGCTGATAAAACAGGTGTTAACTTCCAAACAACAACTCCTACAGGTGCAACCTATTACAATAAATTTCGAAATCTAGATGATAATGATTTTGGTAATAGTACAATAGGTATCTACACCTTAGTTTTGCCAAAACAAGCTAATCTTTACCGTATTACGCTAAGTCGTTTTAATAATACGTCAACTATAACTACTTTTGGTTTAATCTGTGAAAAATTCTACTTGCAAGATGCTTTATAAAAAAATATCAGGATTATTAATATTCAGTTTGTGTATCACGGCAAATGCTCAAGTTGGGATCAACACGACTACGCCTACAAGAACATTAGATGTTAATGGTGATCTTAGAGTGCGGCTACTAGAAGACAAAGCGGCAGACCCATTATACGACAAAGTGCTTGTAAAAGATGCTAATGGTAATATAGACTATTGGACAAGACAAGATGTTATGGATGCGATGGAAACTTTGTATGTGGTAAACAAAAAATTTACAGCTTCAAAAACAGGACCAGACCCCACTACCATTGTGCCTTGCGGTAAATTTGAGTTTAGATACAACACGCCAGTTATGCCACAATTGAGATTGGTCACAGCACCCACAGCTAACTTGACAGTTTATTATAACAGAATAAGAAAAAAGGACGGGACAACATCCTCTTTTGATGCGACTAATAGAAGCTTCAAGTCAAACCAATCTGTTAACCTAACAACAGCCAATGCATGGGTTGATATTGGGTCGGATGCTGTAGCTTTTAATAACAATACTTTGGATGAATATTACATCAGCTATCCCGGCGATAACAATATATATCGTGTTAGCTTTGTAACCAGAAACGCAGGTGGAGGCAATGTTAACTACACCATGGTTTGCGAAAAATTTTAAAATAGTTATTTAATTAAATAATTTGTGCTTTTATAAAGTCCCGAAGAACAATAGTTTCTAGGGACTTTATTTTTTTTTAAACTAATTACGAAAGCTAAAGTTTGGTTTTAGGATTTTAAAATCGTAAATTCGTAAAATTCTCGCGAAATATGATAAAGTATAGATTTCAATATCAAACTATCCATTGCCAAAGACTTATAGGTTCTTTGTCATATTTGCGTGATGATATATTCCTACAAAGTTCTAAAGAGTTTGTCCTCTAGACCCTGTCGTTAGCCGGGACAGGGGTATTTGGTGAACAATTTCTCAATTATTCAAAATTTATTCGATGTAAAAACGTATGCTACATTATAGTAGAATTTGGTATATCCGGTTTTTAAAATAATAACATTGAATAAAAAAAAATTAAAATTTAAAAATATGTTAGAACCTATCGTAGTAACAACCGGAATTTATGATGCCATCAAAGATCACGTCAGAAGAAAAAGAGTAACAAAACAAGAAGAAACACTTCTTTTAGAACAACTGAAACATGCAAAACAAGTTCTTCGTCGCGATTTGCCGAAAGATGTTGTAACGGTTAACAGAGTTATCACCATCAAAGACCATCAAGACAATACAGAGCAAGATTATATTTTGGTACCTACTACAAAAGCAAAAGTAAAGAAAAACAAACACTCAATTCTTTCAGAAATCGCTTTGGCAACTGTTGGTTACAAAGTTGGAGATATTATCGATTATCCTTTCCCAAGCGGCGAAAGAAAAATTGAAATTCTAAAAGTTGAGCCTTTCGAAGCTTAATATATCACACTGAAAATCCTGAGTTTTTACTTAGGATTTTTTGTTTTATTAAAACTTATTAAGATTTAATTAATTTTTAAATACTTTATTAAATTAATAATTTTCAATGCTTATTATTGCTAAATGTACTTGTAATAAAACTAAAAATAGTAAAATCGAAAAAAATTAATAACATAAAAATATTGTTTTCGCATTTAATTAAAAATATTATATTTGTAGAAAATGTATAAAGATGCAAGAGACTTTCATAGATACAGAAGAGCTTTCTTTTCAGGATTTTAAAAAAGAAATCCTAGCCAATTACAAATTAGCGAGAGTTTCTCGTGAGATGAGTTATCTAGGCAGGAGAGAAGTATTGACAGGTAAAGCCAAATTCGGAATTTTCGGCGATGGGAAAGAGCTTCCACAATTGGCAATGGCGCATGTTTTCCGTGATGGAGACTTCCGCTCGGGCTATTATAGAGATCAGACTTTTGCGATGGTAATCGGTGCTTTGTCTGTAGAAAGCTTTTTTGCACAACTTTATGCAGATACCAATGTTGATAGAGAGCCTGCGTCTGGCGGTCGCCAGATGAATGGTCACTACGCTACAAGAACCATCAACGAAGATGGCACTTGGAAAGATCTTACGAAGATGAAAAACATATCTTCGGACATTTCTCCTACAGCAGGGCAAATGCCAAGATTGTTGGGCTTAGCACAAGCTTCAACTTTTTATAAAGAAATAAAATTCGATGGTGTTGAGAAATTCTCAAACAATGGGAAAGAAGTTGCTTTCGGAACTATTGGCGATGCATCTACAGCAGAAGGTCATTTTTGGGAAACTCTTAATGCAGCTTGCGCTTTGCAAGTGCCGATGATTGTTTCCATCTGGGATGACGGCTATGGGATTTCGGTGCCAACAAAAAATCAAAGAGCTAAAGCCAATATTTCGGAAATGTTGTCTGGTTTCCAAAGACAAAATGATGAAAAACAAGGCTGCGAAATTATCCAGGTTAAAGCTTGGGATTATCCCGCATTGATGGATGCTTATGCCAAAGCAGAACATTTTGCAAGAGAAGAAAGCGTACCTGTTGTTGTCCACGTTATCGAAGTAACACAGCCACAAGGACATTCAACGTCGGGATCTCATGAGCGTTACAAAAATGAAGAACGTCTTAATTTTGAAACAGAGTTCGATTGTATATCAAAATTCCGTGAGTGGATAGAGACGTATTCATTCCAATTTGAGGAGGGTGGCGATGTCCAAATTATCGCAACCAAAGAAGAACTTGACCAAATAGATTCTGATGCTAAAAAAGAAGTGAAAGATGGTCAAAAGAAAGCTTGGGAAGCCTACCAAAATACAATTACAGAGCTCAAAAATAAAGCCTTACCATTGGTAGAAGCTTTAGCTCAAAATGCAGATATTTCTGATGCTATTACAAAGTTCAAAGCTTTGGTTAGTGTTGGGAAAAAAGACATCTTCCACCTTATGCGTCAGGCTTTATTGGCAACACGCGGAACTAATTCTTCTGAAAGACAAACGTTACAATCGCAATACGAGGCTTTATTTAATATTGAGAAAGATAATTATTCGTCTCATTTATATTCTCAATCTCAATGGAAAGCAACCAATATCCAAGAGGTTAAACCAATATATTCTGATGCTTCCGAAATGGTCGATGGTAGAATGGTGGTTCGTAATAATTTTGATAAAATTTTCGAAAAATACCCTCAAGCCATGATTTTCGGTGAAGACTCTGGAAACATTGGTGATGTTAACCAAGGCTTGGAAGGACTTCAGGAAAAATATGGCGCCCTTAGAATTGCCGATACAGGTATTCGCGAAGCAACAATTTTGGGACAAGGTATCGGATTGGCTATGCGTGGACTTCGTCCCATTGCAGAGATCCAATATTTAGATTATATTCTATATTGTTTACAAGGTATGAGCGATGATCTTGCGACGGTGCAATACCGTACCAAAGGTGGGCAAAAAGCACCAGTTATCATCAGAACGCGTGGACACAGACTAGAAGGCATTTGGCATTCTGGATCGCCAATGGCAGGAATTATTAATCTCGTAAAAGGAATTAATGTTTTGGTACCAAGAGATTTAACAAGAGCTGCAGGTTTCTACAATACAATGTTGCAAGCCGATGAGCCCGCTTTGATAGTTGAGTGTCTTAATGGATATCGTCTTAAAGAAAAACAACCAGATAACTTAGGCGAATTCACAGTCCCTGTTGGGAAAATAGAAGTAACAAAAGAGGGTAGCGATGTCACTTTGGTGACCTATGGTTCTACTTGGAGAATTGTGATGGAAGCTGCTAAAGAATTGGAAAAACTAGGCATTTCTGCGGAAGTTGTGGACATCCAATCTTTAATTCCGTTTGACTTATCTGGCGACATTGCAGAAAGTCTTAAAAAGACCAATCGCCTTGTAGTAATAGACGAAGATGTGGAAGGTGGAACTTCGGCCTTTATTCTTCAACAAGTTCTGGAAAAACAAAATGGATTCCGATATTTGGATTCTGCACCACTTTGTATTTCCGCGGAGAACCACAGACCTGCTTATGCAACGGATGGCGACTATTTCTCAAAACCATCTACAGATGACATGGTAGAAAAGATTTATGCTATGTTTAACGAAGTTAATCCCGCAAAGTATCCCGCAATTTATTAATATCAAGAAATAAAATCATATTGAAAGACCTATTTATTAGGTCTTTTTTAGGTTTAAACCAAACAAAAAACAACCTAACAGCCTAGCTCCAATGGACTGGAATTCCAATTAGATTTGTAGGCTATAAATAGCATATTCTCTATAGAAACTTGATATACTTTATCGAAGAAAAAATAAAGTGTTTGCAAATCAGTAATTTAGACTATCTTTGCAGCCGCTTAGAGATAATGAAAGTATGAAAAAAATTAACGAATTCAGAAAATTATTAGGTGTTGATAAAGAGGCATCGCTAAAAGATCTAAAAACGATTTACAGAAATGCCATGAAAGACACGCATCCTGATAAATTTGTTGATGATGAAGTAGGGAAGTTGGCTGCTGAAGAAAGCAGTAAAAACATTATTGAAGCCTATCATTATTTAGTAAGCATCAACCCAGAAACGCACGATAAAAATCTGGAAGAATACACGGAAACCATTAACAATTCTATTATACAAGATTTTTATTTAGAAAAGCAAATTCTGTACATTATTCACACAAACGGTGTAACCTACGAATATATGGGGATTTCTAGAAATCTTTATACCAAGATGATCAACTCCGACTCTCCTAGCCGTTTTGCGAGAAGACATATCTATGGAAAATTCACATTTAGAAAAGGATCTTCGGCGACAGTAGAAGCTTAAAATAGAATCGAATTCAACTAATCCTTTAGTTCAATTCATCAACTAAAATTTTAAAGAAAAAATTCCAATGTTGAAAGATGTTGGAATTATTTTTTTGATGCTACTTAAAACTGAAAATTTAATCTAGAACTTTATTTAAACTGTAAATCGTCAGCAAAAAGTAGCTTGATGTAGCTAGTTGGTGCATCATTTCTCCATACTATAATTTTGATGTGCTTTGGGCAACAAACTTGATGCTTGGGCAACAACTGTACATCAAATTTAATCAAAATAAAGCAATTGGGCAACAAAAAAGAGCAACATAGTTGCTCTTAAATATAACATTTATAGGTAGTTAACAAACAAAAGAAAGATAACTACTTCCCGATACAAAACTTAGAAAAAATATTGCCTAAAACCTCATCATTAGTAAACTCACCAGAGATTTCACCCAATTGTCCCAAAGCATTTCTCAATTCGTAGGCGAGCAGTTCGGTAGTGATTTGATGAGAAACCGCTTCTTCCACACGCATTACCGATTCCAAGGAGTTTTGCAAAGCTTCATAGTGACGTTGATTGGTAATCACCACACCGCCTTCTTGGGCTTTCAAACTTTCAACATAGGAGGATAAATCATTCTTTAAATCTTGAATATTTTGGTTTTCAACCGCAGATATGGTAATGAAATTAAATGGGAAATCAATTTCATTTCGGAACGCGGATTCCATACTCTCGTAAACCGAAGGGCTAACCTCGTCAATCTTCGTTGCGCAAACAATTACTTCTAAATCTTTTCGAATGAGGCTTTTCAGCATGTCGAAATCTTCGGTAAAATCTCCAGTTGCAGCATCCACCAAATACACCAAAACCTCGGCCTTACTTACTTTTTCCTTGGCTTTTTGCACACCAATAGCTTCAATTTCATCTTCGGTTTCGCGCAAGCCCGCGGTGTCAATCAATCGGAAGGCATGTCCTTTAATATGCAGAATTTCCTCAATGGTATCTCTTGTCGTTCCCGCAATATTGCTCACAATCGCACGTTCTTCTTTCAACAATGCATTCAGTAGGGTAGATTTCCCGGCATTAGGTTTCCCGATAATGGCAACGGCGGTTCCGTTTTTGATGGCATTTCCGTATTGGAAGCTATCAATTAAGGATTTTAATTTAATCTGAATCTTCTTTATCAAACCTACCAAAGCGGTTCTATCAGCAAATTCCACGTCTTCTTCAGCAAAATCGAGTTCGAGTTCAATAAGAGAAGTGAAGTTCAGCAAATCATTTCTCAGTACAGAAATTTCCTGTGTGATTCCACCTTTTAATTGATTCAGAGCCACTTTTCGGGAAGCTTCATTTTCAGAAGCAATCAGGTCGGCAATAGATTCGGCTTGGGAAAGATCTATTCTGCCATTCATAAATGCACGCATGGTAAACTCACCAGCTTTCGCCATTCTTGCACCATTTTTTATCAAGACTTCTAAAATTCTTTTGCCAATATGCGGTGAGCCATGAAAGGAAATTTCCACAGAATTCTCTGTAGTAAAAGTCTTCGGTGCATGAAAAACCGAAACCATAACCTCGTCGATCGTTTCGGTTTCATCTTTAATAAACCCATAATGTACAGTATGAGAGGCTACTTTTTCTACATTTTTACCTTCAAAAACTTTATTAACGATTTCAAAAGTTTTTTCTCCAGAAACCCTAATGATCCCGATCGCGCCCATTCCATTGGCAGTAGCTAAAGCGCAAATTGTGTCCTGATTCATGTCGCAAATTTACGGCTTTTTTGTGCATATTGAGCTTAGTGTAAATTCCAAGTTTTTATATAGGATGTTTTGTAAATAATGGCTAGGTTTTTAGAAGTTCTAAATTTTAAAAGAAATAAAAAAAATGACGAGAAGAATCCCGCCGTTTGTATTAATTGCACTCTGCAAACAATTATTTAATAATCATTTTTACAGTATAAAGTTTGTTAGAATGTACTTTCATAATATAAGTCCCTTTTGGAAGACTTTGATTAATGATAGAGTAGTTGAGGGCATGAATATTTTTTGAGGTATAGAATAAACTTCCTGTCATGTCATAACTATCAATTTGGTCAATAGGATATTTAGATTTTAAGAAGGTTTTTTCACCTTATTTTGCAGGATTAGGATAGACTTGTAGCTCGTTGTTATGGGCATCTGGTGCTGCAGTTCCTAAGGTGCTATCATACATTTCGAACTGGATACGCTTAGAAACTTCGCTGTAAGAATCATTGGTGAAAATTACAATGAAATAATCTCCAACTTCTTTTGGCATATTCTCCGTTGGAATTTCGATGCTTCCGTTGGTTTTACCATCATAATAGGTATAGCTAGGATTATCTCCTTCATGATAAATCTTAGAAATATGTTAATTTAATTAGAAGAGAAAAAAATATGACTTCAAATTTTTAATTCATAAAAACTACAAAATCCATTTCCAAAACAAGATTTTTAAAAGATTTAAGGACTGATAATTATCAATTGAATAAAAGACTTTTAACTCTTTTATTCGGTATTTAGTTTTTATATTTGCTGAATAATAACATGCTCTTGAGAACAGAAATACAATAAGCCGATGTTAAATCTAAACTTTTGGATTAGAATAAGTCTTTTTAACTTCTTTTTAGTTTCGCTTTTAGGAACTTTAATGAGGTATAATTTTGTGTTTTCTCTTCCAGGTTTTACACATAAATTTATGCAGGAATCGCATTCGCATTTTGCTTTTTACGGCTGGGTTTCCTCGTGTATTTACATTTTTGTTGCCAATTATATCCAGAAGAATAAACCTGATTTCAACAAGATTAAATATCAATTTTTAATGATATCTAATCAAATTGGTTCCTACGGAATGTTGTTTTCGTTTTTATACGGTGGATATTATTGGTTGTCTATCGTTTTTTCTGCGATTGCTTTGTTTACGGGCTTTGCGTATTGTTTGTTTGTATGGAAGGACACTAAAACCATTAAAGACTCTGCAATTATTTGGTTAAAATATGCAGCATTTTTTGCGGTTTTTTCTGCCATCGGAATTTTTGGTCTTGCTTATTTTTCGTCCAAAAAAGAAGCCTTTGAAGAAATTTATAGAGCTTCTAGTTATTTCTATTTGCATTATCAGTACAACGGATTTTTCCTTTTTTCCTGCATTGGAATTTTATGGATAAGCCTTCGGAAATATGGCTTTGAAATTTCTAAAAGAGACAACAAAACTACTTTTATTCTTCTTTTTTTAGGAACTTTTTTGGGTTACGGACTCTCTGTATTATGGATGAAATCTGCACAGAATTGGTTTCTCCCAATGGGAATAGTGGGAATTATTCAACTTTTTGGCGCTGTAAAAATTTACAAAATCGTAGCGCAACAATGGAAAAATATTTCTGCAACTATGAAAACTGAGAGTAAACTTCTTTTAAAAATTGTAGGAATCACTTTTTTGTTAAAATTTGTATTACAAGGTCTTTCTGCCATTCCAGAAATTGGCGTTTTGGCATTTAACAATATTAATATCGTAATTGCCTATTTGCATCTGGTTTTATTAGTAGGCGTAAGTCTATTTTTAATTTGGAAAATAAGGGAGTTTCAGGAAAATAAAGATAGAAAATTCTTTAAGTTTGGACTTTATATTTTAGTTTTCGTGGTTATTTCTAATGAAATTATTTTAATATTATCAAGTCTTTTTTCTGTTATTTATATTCCTTTTTCTTTTGCAAAATATGGACTGTTATTGGTTTCAGGTTTTATTTCAATGGGAATTCTAATGATTTTATTCAATTCAAAAGTTGAAAATTTAGAATAAAAAATTCTGAACTCTTACCATCAAAATCCTTTGCGAACTTAATAATAGTTTGCTTTTAAAACACTTTACGACTTTGCGTTAAAATTTAGAATTATAATTAAAAACGGATAATAAAATTAAACAAAGAGCAATGCAATCTCCTTCAATTTTTCAGCAGGTTTTGAGGCTATAAAAACATCAAAATTCATTTCTAAAGCTTCTTCAAAATGAGTTTTCATCTGTTGATAAGTCAATGTTTTTGGACTTTCGTTTAAAAGTTGGATGAAGTTAATCAACCATTCTGCAATTTCTTTCTCCATACGGATTTCCACAGCATCTTGTTTGGTATGAATGCTTAACATTGCATTTTCGTAAGTGATGCCTTTTTTTGTTTTTGTGGTGATGTTCAATTGCGGAATTCCACCCAGCCAAACGACTTTCTGATTGGGTTTGTGACCAGAAAAAGTTTCATTATTTAAAACATCTTCAATATAAAATTTCGGAATCGTTGTTCTTGGAATTTTAAAATCAAACCATTCCTGCAAAGGCAGTTCAAATCCTACACCATGCAAATAATTGAACAAAGATTTCTTCAAACCAAACGAAAATTGCGTATGATCTAAGCCTGATTTTTCCTCGTGCAGCATATCATTATTTGCAAAAGTTCCCAGTTCTGTACTGTGATTGATGACTTTGTAATAATCCGGATTCATACCCACCGGACTGTGAGCCGTCATCGCAAATTGATGCCAAAAACCAGATTGCAAAATCCCGATTTCAAATAACTGACGAACCATTTCTAGGCTATCAATAGTTTCTTGGGTAGTTTGCGTCGGAAATCCGTACATCAAATAGGCGTGAATCATAATGCCAGCTTCGGTGAAATTTCGGTTTACAATCGCTACCTGATCCACGGTTACACCTTTATCAATGAGTTTTAACAATCGATCCGAAGCCACTTCCAAACCTCCAGAAACCGCAATACAACCCGAAGCTTTCAACAATCTACACAAATCATAGGTGAAACTTTTCTCAAAACGAATATTCGTCCACCAAGTTACGGTGAGTTTTCGGCGGAGAATTTCCAAAGCTACTTCACGCATCAAAGCGGGTGGAGCAGCTTCATCCACAAAATGAAAACCTGTATTTTGAGTGGTTTTTATCAGTTCCTCCATTCTGTCAACAATTTGTTGAGCAGCAATAGGTTCGTAAATTTTAATATAATCTAAAGAAATGTCGCAAAACGTACATTTTCCCCAATAGCAACCGTGCGCCATCGTCAGTTTATTCCAACGGCCATCGCTCCAAAGTCGGTGCATCGGATTCACCACTTCAATCACAGAAATGTATTCATTCAATCTTAAATCCGAATAATCGGGCGTTCCAACTTCTGAGAATTTATAATCCCGAATTTCAGGATTGTTAATGTAAACCACTTCATTATTTTGAAGGATAAATGTTCTTTTTAAATCTGAAATTTCGGCTTCGTTATAGATGAATTTTAGGAGCTGTTCCGTGGGTGCTTCGCCATCATCCAACATAATGAAATCAAAGAATTCAAACACGCGAACATCGCTCAAAGAACGCAATTCTGTATTCGGAAAACCTCCGCCCATGCTGATTTTTATGTTGGGATAATTGGTTTTTATGTATTGCGCACAACGAAAAGCCGAATATAAATTTCCAGGAAAAGGCACGGAAAATCCAATGATTTTGGGTAGCGTTTTTTGAATCAGTTTTTCTAATTCGGAAAGCGTGATTTTATCAATATAAGTGGGTTTATTTTGAAGTTCATTGTACAACTCATCAAAAGAATGGGCTGATCTTCCCAAACGTTCTGCATATCGACTAAAACCGAAATTTTCGTCTACAGCTTCAATAATTAAATCCGATAAATCTTCTAAATATAAAGTGGCAAAATGCTTGGCTTTATCCTGAAAAGACATCGCTCCAAAAGCCCAATCCAAATCCTCCAATTGAGAAAATCTTGAAGCTTCGGGCAAATATCCCTCTTGAACAATAGAATCCGCCAACGTTGAATTTTTGCCTTGCAGAAAGTGAATAACGGGATCAATGCTGGAAATATAATCGTCTTTCAACATCAACATGCGTTGAGCATTTTCGCCCAATTCTACATTTTGATGCTCAATAAAATCAAATAAATCCGTTAAACCTTGCTTGGAAAACAGCTTTAATATAACATCCAATCCCAAATCCGACTGAAATATTTGGTAGGACAAAGTATTCAGAAACCCCTTTAAATAGACCGTTCCGGGATATGGTGTGTTGAGTTGCGTAAAAGGAGGCGTAATTAAAAGTAAATCGGTTTGCAAGGTTTTTTTATTTGCTGCAAAAATACGAGGTTTTTTAGAGAAACGCTTTCTTCGTTTTATTTTGAAATTAATGTTTTAAAAAGAAGCATCGTTTTTAAGAATTAAAATGATGAAATGCGATAAAAAAAACCTCGCTAAGGAGGTTTTATGTTTTTTAATCCAGCGGTTTTCGTCCGGAAATAATGTTAAAAAGAACGACAATAACGGCAATCACCAATAGAATGTGAATTAAATAACCCGTACTTATTCCAGGAATTACGCCTATCATACCCAGCAGCCAAACGATAATACAAATGACAGCTACGGTCCATAAAATGCTTCTCATAATGCTAAGTTTTAAATATTATTATGCATTTTAATACATATATCATGCCTTAATTTGAATTAAAGTCATTTAATTGCTTTATTAATTGTCAATAAGTTAAATTTTATGTCTTATTTTAATGTGTGAAATAATTAAATGTGATTAGTTTTAAGTAAATATCATTCAAAGGCTTATGTTTCCTTTTCTTTTTTCCTAATGTAAAATTTTATAAAGCGAATTCTAATGAGTTTTCGTTAATTTTGTTGGCATGAGAACAGCCATTCTAAGTATTTTTATCCTTTTGGGATTGCAAGCCAACGCACAGGAAGTAGAAATTAAAAATTTAGAAAAACACATTTATTATCTTGCAGACGATGCTATGAAAGGTCGCGGAACAGGAAGCAAACAAAATAAAAAAGCTGCAAAATATATTGCTAAACATTTCAAAAAATACCAATTAGACGCTTTAGGAACAACAGCTTATTACCAAAATTTTAAAGCAAAAGTTCGAAAAGTAAAAGTAACAGACAGCATTCGTGAGGCGAGAAATGTGGTTGGTTTTTTGAATAACAATGCTGAGAAAACCATCGTGATTGGCGCACATTACGATCATATTGGCGAAGGAAAACAAGGCAGCTCCCGCGCAGAAAATAGTTACGGAATTATTCATAATGGTGCGGATGATAATGCTTCTGGCGTGGCTGGCTTATTAGAATTGGCGCGTATTTATTCTCAAAACAAAGAAAAAGAGCCTGTTAATTTTTTGTTCATCGCTTTTGGTGCCGAGGAATTAGGCTTGGTAGGTTCGCGCTATTTTGTGAACAATCCGACTTATGATTTAAGCAAAATTCAGTGGATGCTGAATATGGATATGATTGGCAGACTGAACAAAGAAACCGGCGTTTCCATTATTGGTTATGGGACTTCGCCTGCTTTCGAAACGATTTTTAAAGAAATTCAGCCAGAAAATTTTGTAAAATTTTATACGGGCTACGAGGGTAGAGGCGGCTCGGACCAAACCTCATTTTATGAGAAAGAAATTCCTGTGTTGTTTTTTCATACAGGCGGACACGACGATTATCATAAACCGACAGATGATGCTGAAAAAGTAGATTATGCTTCGTTGAAAGATATTTTAAATTTAGAAAAAGCGGTTATTGAAAGTAGTTTTAAACAACATGAAATGCCGTTTAGAAATACCGACCAAAACAAATAATGAATCCTATTACGGTTCTTCATATTGACCAATTTCAGCAGCTAGATTCCAACATCGAGTTCTATGGTAACACTTTGCAGAATCATCTCAAAGAAAGTCATAAACATATTGAACGAGCGCATCGCCACAACTTTTACTTGGTGGTTTATTTTACCCAAGGTTCGGGCAGTCATGATATCGATTTTAATACGTATGACGTGAAGTCGGGCAGTCTTTTTTTCATGTCGCCAGGCCAAGTGCACAGTTGGCAATTGTCGGTAGATATAGAAGGTTATATTTTCTTTTTTTCTCAGTCTTTTTTCGATTTGTATTTTGCAGATCTTAAAGCGAAAGATTTTCCGTTTTTCGGATCGATTGGTTTTCCGAGATTACTGCAAATTTCCGATACTGATTTTTCAGAAATGAAGCATTATTTTGAAGCCATTTGGAGAGAACATCAGGACACTAAAATTTTAAAAAACCACATGATTCGGAATTTGGTTTCCAGTGTTTTGATTAGGTCTTCACGATTGTTTTTAGAGCAAGAAAAAACATTCTCAAGACAAAACTCGCTTTCGTATCTCACAAGGCTCCATGATTTTGAAAATCTAGTGGACCAACATTTTATTTCCGAAAAAACAGTTCAGTTTTATGCGGATCAATTACAAATTTCTACGAAACATTTGAACCGAATTTCGCAATCTATTCTGGGCGTTAAAGCTTCCGAAATTATTTCAAAAAGAACAATTTTGGAAGCCAAACGTATGTTGGTGTATTTGGATGAAAGCCTCGTGGATATTGCATTTCGTCTAGGTTTTTCAGAATATCCGTACTTCACCAGATTTTTTAAAAAACAAACTGGACTTACACCTTCCGAATTTTTAATGCTAAACCGGAAGCATTAATTTTTGTTACAAAACTAATTTGAAAGGCCCTTCAAATATGGTTTTGTAGGACGTTATCATTGTTCCGTTTTGGTCAAAAACACCAATTTCAATTTCTTGTTTGCTAAGTTTCATCTCATTTTCTGGGAAAACAACTTGTAAATCGCCTTTTTTAATCTCGTTTTTCTTTAACAGAATGGGAGATTTTTCATACAAATTAATCTTAGCATCTTGGGAGCTTAAAACTTTAAAATTTAATTTTAAATCTCCGTTGGATTTATTGATAATCGTGTAGGTAAAAGAATTTCGGATTTCATTATTCTGAATGATAAAACTAGAGCCTGGGACTTTTAGAAACTTGGCTTCCATAAGACCTCTGTCGTTTAATAAATATCCCAAAAATCCAATTAATACGAATAATGCGATGGCTGTCGCCTTCATTCTGGCAGTGAATTTAAACTTGGTTTGGGTTTCAATTTCCTGTTCTGTGGCATATCTTATTAAACCTTTTGGAAGTCCCACTTTTAGCATGATTTCGTCGCAGGCATCAATACACGCAGTACAGTTGATGCATTCTAGCTGTTGTCCGTTTCGGATGTCAATTCCTGTAGGACAAACCACCACACATTGATTACAATCGATACAATCGCCTTTTGAAGCTGCTGCTCTGTCTTCTCCATTTCTCCATTTTGCACGATTTTCTCCACGTTTAAAATCGTAATAAACATTAATAGTCTGCTTATCAACCAATACGCCTTGAAGCCTTCCGTAAGGGCAAATAAGTGTACAAACCTGCTCGCGCAACCACGCAAAAACGAAATAAAAAAGTGTCGTGAAAACGAGCATCACGATGAAGTTGACAGGGTATTCCAACGGACCAGCTTTCATGATTTTCCAAACCTCGGAAGGACCTACGATATACATGAACATAACGTGCGAAATCAACAATGAAATAAAAGCGAAAATACCCCATTTGATGAGTTTTTTTCTAATTTTTTCAGCGTTCCAATCTTGTTTGTCAAGTTTAATTTGTTTGTTGCGGTCGCCTTCAATCCAATATTCAATTTTTCGGAAAAGCATTTCCATAAACAAGGTTTGGGGGCACAACCATCCGCAAAATATTCTACCAAAAACAATGGTGAAAACCATTACAAAAATCACCGATGTTACTGCGCCCAATCCGAAAATAAAAAAGTCTTGAACGTAGAACGCTTGACCAAAAATAAAAAATTCTCGATCTAAAATATTAAATCTAAAAAACGGATTGCCATTCAGTTTCAAAAAAGGGACAATTAAAAATAAGGCAAGAAGAACATAACTCGTATAACTTCTGTAGTTGGTGTATTTGCCTTTTGGTTTTCGTGGAAATACCCATTTGCGCTTTCCGTCTTTTGTTGCGGTGGCGACAGAGTCCCGAAAATCTTTGTTTTCTAGTATATTGTTGGGTTGGTTTTGGTTGCTCATCTTCAATCGTAAATTTGTGATTTAGAAGTGCAAATTTCCAAAGAATTACTATTAAAAGATAATATTATAGTTGTATAAAATTGGACAAAACGGACATTTTGATGTTTTTAAATGAATTGAAATATGATATTTTGCAGGTATTAGGCTTTATTTTGATGAGAAAGAATTTCCACTATATTTTATTTATTAATTTTTACTTTTTCGGTAACTATTTTTTTCTTCTCATAACTTAATAAAAATATGGTGGAAATGTTAATATGCACACTGTAAAAAAAGGACTTCAAATTCCGTTATCGAAAAGAGATTTTAAATAAAAGAATTGCTCAGTATTTATAAATTAAAATAGTTAGTCTACACTAAAATTGGTAATAATGTAATATACAGACCAAGCTGCAAAAAGTAGAATGATTACCCATACCCATACAGGAATCAGGCGTGGATTTTCGCTGCCTTTGATAATGAAACTTTGCTTTTTGCCTGTGTCGTAAGCGTTGAGCATTAGTGGAATAATACCGTTGACAGTTTCTTTGTCGGATAAGCCTTCTATGTTGATGATGGGCCCATTTTTAACTATGAAAGGAATGGTTTTAAGACCTTCTTTTTTGCCGTATTTGCTCACGATTTTTAAGACATGTTCGCCATCTGTTAACTTGGTTGTGTCCAGATTGAAGACGATAGGCGTCTGCAATTCTGCAATAGGATTCACTTCATCGTCTATAAACAAAATGACAAGGGCATTATGTTGGCTATTATTTTCCATGTTTAGTAGCTTAAAACATTATTTTTAATATGTGACTTGTTTTTCTCGCCAGGATGCATTAGAAATTTGACGGCATAAAATAAAGTTGCCAAAGTGATGACCGAGATAATGACAACAATAGCCCAATCCCAATTGGACTGCGGGCCTTTTCCGTGGGTGAGTTCCTGGGTTATTTTGGGTTGTTGTAATTTGCAAGCCTCGCAAGCTTTAGAAAAACCTCCTAACAAAACAAAAATGAAACTTATTAATTGATACTTTTTCATGTTATTTTTTTTCTATTTTATCCATAATATTTTGTACTTCTTCTACAGTTACTTCGGACGCATTATTCCCCCAACTTTTGCGTTCGTGGTTAATAATGGCAGCAACTTCTTCGGCTTTTAGGTTGGCTGTTGTCCCTACAGCAGGCATTTCTGCGTAGGCTGGTGCAAGGCCATTGTAACCATTCATGATGATGGTAACGTATAATTCGATATTATTTCCTAATACGACTTGGTCGCCCTTAAGAGGTGGAAAAGCTCCCGGAACGCCTTCTCCAGATGCCTGATGACAAGTAGCACAATGGGTGATGAATAAAGCTTCGCCATCGGGTAAATTGGATTTTGATCCTGTTTCAGATTTTTTTTCTTTTTGTTTATATAAGAATTCTTTTGGTGCAATAGATTTTGGAAGGTCAGGCTGTTTTAAAAATAAAAGATAGGCAACCAAATCTTTTGCATCTTGCGAAATCACGATTTTTTTTGTTTTTGATTTTAGAAATTCGGTTGGGATTTTGGCTTCAACATCATTGGGATCCAAAGCATCTTTTTCAATAAATAGCCAAGGATAGGCAGGCATTATCGATTGTGGAACGACAGCCCGTGGATTATAAAGGTGTGTATAATGCCAATCTAGACTCGATTGTCGTTGCCCAATATTGGTTAAATCTGGACCAGTACGTTCGGTTCCCATCAAAGTGGCTGTATTCTGAAATAAATTTAATCTTTTGTTTCTAGCATAATCCGAAGCAATACTTGGTCGACTTCCAAAGACCTGATCCATATCCACATTTCTAACTTGTTGGGTATGACATGCAACGCAACCTTCTTTAATGAATAGCATTTTGCCTCTGGTTTCAGTCTCTGTCATCGCTTTGCTCGTAGAAAGAGGTTGATATATCCTTTGGTTGTCGAGCGCTGGCAATATGCAAATGATAAGAGTAAGCACCAAAAAGAATAATAATGAGGCTGAATATAATTTTTTATGATCGTTAAAAAAATCCATCATTTGATATTTTTATTAGATTGAATAATTTTTAAAACTTCTTGAGGCGATTCTGGAAGTATAATTTCGGCACGTGGTTTTAGCATTCTATAAAAATTATAAGCAAAAATGAGATGCGAAATCCACATCATAGTCCCGCCGATAGCTCTCCACAGCCAATAAGGCATCATATTAACAACACCCTCTATAAAAGGTTTTTTATCTATCCAAGAAAGTCCTTTTTCTGTAGAGCCTATCATGAGAGAGAATACGTATATCAAAAGACCAATTAATGCTACCCAAAAATGGATTCCAACACTTAAACTAGGTGGTTCATACGAAGTTAATCTAGGGATTAAAGTATAGCAAAATGACCATAGCATAAAAGTAATAATCCCATACATCGTAATGTGTGAATGGGCAACTGTAAAATCTGTAAAATGCCACATGAGATTGGTAGAACGAAAGGCTTCCGCAGTTCCTTGTAAAGATCCAGTAAAATAAAAAATAATGGAAACCACATAAAATGGTAAAACATAACTTAATTTTATACGATGCCAAGAACCTTTAATAGTGAAAAAAAAGTTGGTACTTCCCGCTGCTACCGGAATAACCATACCGACACTGGAAACAATTGCTATGGTCTGCATCCACCACGGAATTGCAGAAAAAATGAAATGGTGGGTCCCAATAAGAGTATAAAACAATATCTGTGTCCAAAAGGCTAAAATACCCAAACTATAAGAATAAATAGGACTATTAAGTTCCTGAGGAAGAAAATAATACATCAACCCAAGATTGAAAAACATAAACCACATTCCCACACCTTGATGCATATAATATCCTTGTGCAATAGTTTCTCCAAGGCCATCTTGCCAAAAAGGAAAGTAAGCAACAATTAATATAACAATTACAAACATTAAGGCTGAAATAATATACCAGTTCGATAAGTAAATTTCTTCTGTTTTTCGAGAAGCAATGCACTTCATATGATTGTAAAGTGTAATAACAATCCCAATTGCAAAGAGAAGCATAATAGGCCAAATATATTCACGATATTCGCCACCGCTATTATTAAGCCCAGCCATAAGGCTTATACTTCCCAATAACACGGCAGAATTCATCAAAATTAAAGTAGCATAACCTATCTTTAAACTATGTATAATAGTATTGCCAACGCGCGGAACCACAAAATAAGAAAGTCCCACCATCGCAATAGAAGACCAACCCCAAAACACAATATTGGTGTGCGTAGGACGTAACCTTCCGAAGCTCAACCAACTCACATGATCTGCGTCCGGAGCGACAAATTTGATTCCCAAATACATTCCGATAGTTGTCCCAATAATTAACCAAAAAATACTACAGCCAATGTACCATAGTATTAATTTTTTTTCTGCTTTAGGAATTTTTATAATGGATTTTTCGTAGCGTTTGGTTTGCATAAAACGCATATCTTTCACTTCTTTACTTTCTGTGATAAGACCTCTTTTGTCTTCAATGTTTAGATTTTTCGAAAGTTCATTTCCAGAAAGTTCAAATTCTAATTCGGATTTTCGTTTTCTTAATTCATCAATTTCATCAGGCTTTAATTCAGAAATTTTGGTATATATATTTCTAAGCTCTCTTTTCTTTATAATATTATAAATCATGTGATTAACTTTAATTAATGTTAAAATTAAAGCAAATATTATAGGGATAAGAAGTAACAGAATTGTAATTTGTATACCCGTATTACCGAAAAGTCCATCCATGACAGAAATGTTTAAAAATTTTAGTTCTCTAAATTTACAGCAGTTAAAAAGGACAATTTTATGATTACAATCATAAATTCTAAGAGCATATTGTTGTATTATCTTGACATAACACAATTTTTTGTTTTTTTGAAAGAATTACTTAACCTATTTGTTCCATATTTTAGTCAGCTTTTGTTATATTTGTTAGGCGACGAAACTGGTCTTTAATTAAAACTCTCACTATGCTTATTCATGAAAATATTTTAATGGAAAATGGGGCTAGTATTAAAAATTTCAAACCAAAAGAAATTATTTTTGAGGAAGGAAATCTTGTACATTATTATTTCCAAATTCATCAAGGCGAAGTGAAAATTAATAACTACAATGCCGATGGGACCGAGTTTATTCATAATATTTTAGGAGATGGGCAAAGCTTGGGAGAATCCTCTCTGTTTAATGAGAAACCTTATCCTATGAATTCTATCGCAATTTCCGATTGCAAAATTTTATGCCTTCCCAAAAATGATTTTTTTAAACTTTTAAAAGAAAAACCCGAAATTTCCGTAGCGGTAATCCATTATATTTCAGAAAGGATGTATTATAAAATGATTATGATAAAAAATAATTCGGTTAAAAATCCTGTAGAAAAAGTGTGGACTTTGCTCAACTATCTTAAAAGTTTTCAGTTTAATAAAGACGCCTTTTCATTTCAGATCAGACATACCAGACAAGAATTAGCTTGTCTTACGGGCCTTGCTGTAGAAACAGTCATTAGAAGTGTCAAAATTTTAGAAAAAGAACATAAACTGCTTATTCAAAACGGTAAAATTTTTATTTAAAGGCTTATAATTCCTAACATCTATCATGAATTTTTATTTCAATTTTCTTGCTGAATAAATTATAATGTTTAATTTTGTTATTTATAATTATTTTAAATAAAATTAAGAACGATAATATCATCCGTACT
Source organism: Soonwooa purpurea (assembly GCF_053891095.1). NCBI lineage: Bacteria > Pseudomonadati > Bacteroidota > Flavobacteriia > Flavobacteriales > Weeksellaceae > Soonwooa > Soonwooa purpurea. The sequence continues at coordinate 155,082 of NZ_JBSSMA010000003.1, read as the reverse complement.
TATGAAAAAAACTTTGATTGCTGCCTTGTTTTTAATGGCTTTCGGATTTGGAAAAGCGCAAAAAAACACGTTGTTAGATGGCGGATTTTGGAAAAATAATCCCAATATAGAAATTGTAAAAGCAGAAATAGCTAAAGGCAATAGTCCTTCACAGCAAAATCCTGGTTTCTTCGATCCTGTTGTAATGGCGATTAACAATAAGGTTTCTACCAATGTTATTAAATTCATGGTGGAGCAAAAAGGAAATACTGTAGATAAGAAAACGCATCATTCTAGAACGTATTTGCAATGGGCGGCCGCGTCTGGAAATCTTGAATTGGTGAATTATCTTTTGGCTAAAGCTTCGGATGTGCATTATAAAGACAGTCATGGCTCAGATGTCATCACGTATGCAGCCGAAGCTGGAAATAAAAATACGGCGGTTTACGACGCGCTGATTAAAGCGGGTGCAAATATAAAAACCAAAAATGAAGATGGTGCTACTTTAATAATGCTCACGATTGCGAATGATCCCGAGTTTAAATTAGTCGATTATTTTACTTCAAAAGGATTGTCTATTAAAGATAAAGACAACTACGGACGTAATTTAGCCGATTATGCTGCGCGACTTGGTAATCTTGAAATTATAGATCAGCTTATTGCTAAAGGTGTAAAACCGACAGATCAAGCCTTGTTTTTTGCGACAATGGGTTCCAGAGCAAAACAAAATGGTATAGAAACTTATCAAACTTTGGTGGATAAATATAAGTTAAATCCAAAAGCGATTAGTCCAACAGGGAGTACTTTATTGCACAATCTTGTGAGAAGACCAAATGCAGAAATCATCAATTATTTCTTAGCAAAAGGCGTGGATGTTAACAAAGCTGATAAAGAAGGAAATACTGTGTTAATGGGAGCTTCTCAAGGAAAAGATTCGAAATTGGTGGAAACTTTATTGTCAAAAGCTAAAAATGTAAATGCAACCAATGAAAAGGGCGAAACTGCTTTGATGAAGGCGATGACTTCTGGTGCTGCGGATGTTGTTGCTACTTTATTGAAGAACGGCGCCGATGCGAAGATTTTGGATAAAGACGGAAATAATTTGGTGTATTACTGGTTCAATTCTTTCAAATCTAATGATGCAACAGAAGATTTTAATGCGAAATTAGCTTTACTTCAAAATTCAGGTTTAGATATCAAAGCGCCACAAAAAAATGGAAATACCTTATTGCTTTTAGCGGTGGATAAAGGCGATCTGTCTTTGGTGAAAAAAGCGGCCGAACTGGGTGTTGAGGTCAATGCGCAAGATGCGGATGGAAATTCGGCGTTACACAAAGCGGCTTTAACATCGAAAGACGATAAAATTTTGAAAGCTTTAGTGGAATTGGGCGTTAAAAAAGATTTACAAACCGAATTCGGAGAAACGGCATATGATTTGGCTAAAGAAAATGAATTTTTAACTCAAAATAAAGTTTCAATCGACTTTTTAAAATAAATCGAAAAAAATGAAAAACAACTGGAAATTAGTAGTATTCAGCATTTTCGCAATACTTTTTTCTTCAACTATTTTTGCACAAACCACCAAGTATAAAACCATGATACAGATGAACAGTTATTCTGGGAAGGAAGCTTATGTTGTGGTGTCGTTAATTAATCCAAAAGGGCAATACGAAGCGACTTTGGGGGTTTTGGGTGATGATAATGAGTGGTACAATACGCTTAAAGAATGGGAAAAATTCCGAATTAAGAAGAAAGAAAAACTCAATGCGATTACGGGTGCTTCGGTTGCTGGTGGGGCACGTGCCACAAGAGTGATTGAATTTGATACTGCAAAGTTGAATAAAGGTTACAAAATTCGCTTCGAATCTGCAGTTGAAACTCAAAAATATTTCCCCAAAGATGCGGAAATCGCTTTATCTACAGATGCTTTAGACAATAAAGCGGGAATTAGAGGAACGGGATATATCAAAGCGGTCCGATTCATCAAAGTTCAGTAAAACATGACGGTATCTATTTGGAGATATGCCCATTTGGCATTGGCAATTTTGTCCACGGTTTTTCTTCTCATTCTTTCTGTGACAGGCGTAATTCTCGCGTACGACGCAATTGACGAGAAATTACCCCATCATAAAGTCGAGAATTTCCAAAGTTTAAATCTCGCGCAAGTATTGCCTACTTTGCGCGAGAATTATTTTGAAATCATTGAAGTCAAAGTAGATCACAACGATTTTGTGACCATCGACGCTTTGGACGAAGATGGAAAATCCATCAAAGGTTTTATTGATCCTAGGAATGCTAAAATCATTGGTGAAATTAAACCCAAAAGTGGCTTTATACAGTGGATTACAGCGCTTCATCGTTCTTTATTTCTGAAAGAAACCGGACGAGCCATCGTGGGTGTCGTTTCGTTTTTTCTGATGCTGATTTCCATCAGTGGATTTGTGCTGATTATCAAGCGTCAGAAAGGAATCAAACACTTTTTTACGAGAATTAATAAAGATTTTTTCTCACAATATTTTCATGTTGTTACAGGACGTTGGTTGCTGATTCCCATTTTGGTCATTGCACTTACCGGAACGCTCATTTTTTTGGTACGTTTAGACTATTTTAAAGGTGAAAATCAAGAAATAAAACATGCGTTAAAAACAGATGCAAAACCAAGCAATTTAAAAGATATTTTGTTCTTCAAAAACACCAAACTAACGGATGTCCAAAGAATTGAATTTCCTTTTATTCCCGATGATGAGGCGGAACCTTTTATCGTACACTTAAAAGACAGATCGGTAACCGTTAATCAAGTGACTGGTGAAATTATTTCTGAAAGTTTGTATCCTTATTCACAAGTTTTAGAAAAAATAAATATTGACTTGCATACGGGAAGAACCAGTATTATTTGGGCGGTTATTTTAGGTTTGGCTTCGCTAAATATTCTGTTTTTCATTTATTCAGGATTCGTGATTATGTTCCGTAGAACGAGAACCAAAATCAAAAATAAATTTGGTGCAAAAGACGCGGAAATCATCCTTTTGGTAGGTTCGGAAAACGGAACAACCTTAACATTTGCCAATCATATTCATAAACAATTATTGGGGCAAAATCAGAAATCTTTCTTGGCTGAGATGAATCAGTTTCAAAATTTCCCAAAAGCCAAGCATTTGCTGATTTTTACATCAACTTATGGTTTGGGTGATGCACCAACCAACGCAACAGAATTTGAAAAATTGCTTCAAAAATTTCCTCAGAATCAGAATCTAGAATATTCCGTAGTCGGCTTTGGATCGAAGTCTTACGCAGATTATTGTGCTTATGCGGAAAGGGTAGATGCGCTATTGAAACAGCAATCTTGGGCAAAACAATTACTTCCTTTAATCACCGTGAACGATCGTTCTACTCAGGAATTTGTAAAATGGACGCAACTTTGGAGCGAAAAATCTTTGTACGCTTTGGCAACTGCACCTGCGGTTTATGAAACTAAAATTCCAGGTTTAATTCAGTTTGAAGTGGTAGAAAAGGCATCGACTTCGGAAGATAATTCAACGTTTAAAGTGGTTTTAAAACCTAAGAAAAAGCAAGTTTTCGAATCGGGAGATTTGTTGGCAATTTATCCAGCAAATGACCATCGGGAACGGTTTTATTCGATTGGAAAAAAAGACAACGCCATTCAGTTGGTTGTGAAATTATTCGAAAATGGTCTGGGTTCTGAATTTTTAAACAAACTGAACATTGGCGATCAAATTACCGGTCGCGTGATGAACAATGCGAAATTTCATTTTCCAAAAGAAACTGAAAATGTCGTGATGATTGCCAATGGAACAGGAATTGCGCCGTTTTTAGGAATGATTCATGACAATGTTTTGAAGCGAAATATTCGTTTGTACTCAGGTTTTAGACACGATAATTCTTTAACCGATCAATACCGAAAGTTTGCTGATGAACAGATTTCAAAATCACATTTAGAAAGCATTCATTTTGCGTTTTCAAGAGAAGAAAATAAACAATATGTAATGGATTTAATTCGCCGTGATGAAGCTTATTTTGCCGAAATCCTCAAGAATAGCGGTACGATTATGATTTGTGGTGCGCTCAAAATGCAGCGCGATGTTGAAATGGTTTTGGAGGAAATTGTCCAGAAATATGAGCAAAAATCATTAACGGATTATCATTCGCAGATTTTGTCGGATTGTTATTGATTATAATTGAAAGCCTTGTCAAGGCTCTGAAATAAAAGAATGAACCAAATTTTCAAATTATTTTTTATTGTATTTCTAGTTTTTGCAAACTCGATTTCTGCACAAACTGAGCTGGTGTTTTCGCGTCAAGTCACTTTAATGGGATCTGTTTTTAATATTACAATTGTTCACCAAGATTCCGTAAAAGCGAATGCCAATATTGATCAATGCATTGCAGAAATCGAAAGAATTGAAAATCTGATCTCCGAATGGCGACCGCAAACCCAAATTTCTGAAGTCAACAGAAATGCAGGAATAAAGCCGGTGAAAGTAGATCAGGAAGTATTTGATTTAACAAAACGCGCGATTGACTATTCTAAAATGTCCAATGGCGCATTTGATGTTTCGATTATTGCAATGGACAAAGTTTGGAAATTTGATGGCTCGATGACGGAAATACCAACTCAGGAGGAAATCAAAAATTCGGTTCGACATGTTGGGTATCAGAATATTATTTTAGACCATGAAAATTCCACAATTTTCCTTGCTGAAAAAGCAATGAAAATAGGTTTTGGATCTATAGGAAAAGGCTATGTAGCGGACAAAGGTCGAGTATTGATGCAAAATCTTGGTGTAAAATCCGGAATTGTAGATGCTTCTGGCGATATCGCAACTTGGGGAACGCAACCGAATGGAAAAGCTTGGTATATCGGAATTAGAAATCCTTTTAAAAAACATAAAATAGCTAAGATTTTAAAACTTGAAAATTTGTCGGTGGCAACTTCTGGAAGCTATGAAAAGTTTGCAGAAATCAATGCTATTCGGTATTCTCACATTATTAACCCTACAACAGGAATGCCAGCAACTGGGTTAACGAGCGTTACGATTTATGGACCTTCCACCGAATTTGCTAATGCTTTGAGTACTTCCATCATGGTTTTGGGCGAAAAAGAAGGGAAGAAGTTGGCTAAGCGATATCCAAACTATAAGTTTTTGTTCATAACCGATGCAGGAAAAATTATCAAGTGATTTTGCTAAATTAAAAATACATATAGAATAAAAATAAATTAAAAATCGATTTATTTGTAACGAATAAGCAAAAAATTATACTTATCTGGCAAAGATATTAGTTTATGAAGAAATTATTTTTTAGTCTAAGCCTTTTGGCTTCCTTTGCTAGCATTAATGCACAAAGCGTGCAGGCGGTAGAAACTGCTGCCAAAGTAGATTCTACTTTATTGAAAAATTGGATGCATTCTGATTTTCAGGCTACTGGTATTTATGGTGTAAACACTTTGAAAGCGAAAGCCTTTTTAGCAGAACATAACAGAAAACCACAAAATATCGTAGTTGGTGTTTTGGATAGTGGTGTAGAATATTTCCATGAGGATTTGAAAAACATCATGTGGGTAAATCCAAAAGAGAAAGCTGATGACAAAAAAGATAATGACAAAAATGGTTATATAGATGATATTCATGGTTGGAATTTTGTGACAGATAAAGACGGAAAATCGTATGCAGAAGATACTTTAGAATTAACCAGACAATATTCGAAATATGCTAAAAAATTCGAAAGAAATGAAGCCGCAAAAGTAAAAGATCCGGAAGGATACAAAAGATATCTTGAACTGAAAAAAGATTATTTTTCTACAATTACAAGATATAAAATGACCAAAGAAGTTGCAAATGCTAGAATGTCTTATGTAAAACCAAGACTAGATGCATTAAATAAAGCTTTTGCCGGAGAAACGCTGACTAAGAAAAAAGTAGACTCGTTTGTTTCGGAAGATCCATTGGCTTTAGAAGCTTTGTTTGTTTTTTCAGAAGTTCCACAAAAAGATTGGGAAAACAAAACAATTGAAGAAATCACTGCTTCTTACGAGAAAAAAATCTCAGGAATGTTAGCCAGCGCTGACAATAATATGAAGTACAATTATAATCTTTCATTCAATCCGCAAGAAGGTCTTGGTAAAACCTATGGAAACAATGATGTGAAAGGACTTTCGGATTTCCATGGTACGCACGTTTCTGGAATTATCGCTGCAGAATGGGATAATGGAAAAGGGATGATGGGAACCGGCGGCGGAAACTATGTGAAAATTATGGGCGTACGTACCGTGCCGGACGGAGACGAGCGTGACCACGATGTGGCAAACGGAATCCGTTATGCGGTAAATAATGGTGCAAAAATCCTAAATATGTCTTTCGGAAAATTGGTGGATGATAATAGTCCGCTGGTGAAAGAAGCCTTTAAATATGCCGAATCTAAAAATGTACTAATTGTAAAAGCTGCGGGTAATAACAACCTAAATGTTGATGAAACTACTTTGTATCCCATCACTTTGGTTGATGGAAAACAATACAGCCCAACAACGATTACAGTAGGTGCAAACACGCGTAATGCGGATAATCTGAGAGCGAGATTCTCAAATTTCGGTAAAGCAGCGGTTGATGTTTTTGGTCCAGGAACTGAAATTTACTCAACCATTCCGGGAACAAGCAAATACGGTTTTGCGCAAGGAACTTCGATGGCGTCGCCTGCCGTTGCGGGAGTTGCAGCTTTGGTTTGGTCACATTACCCGAAATTAACAGCAAAAGATATCAAACAAATCTTAGTTGAAACCGTAAATAAAAACGACCAATTAAAAGATATCTCGGTTTCTGGAGGCGTTGTAGATTCTTACAAAGCAGTTCAGAAAGCTGAAGAAATCTATAAACAAAGAAAGTTAAAGTAAATATAAACTTACTTGATTAAATAGGTAATGAGAATCAGATTTAAAATTTGATTCTCATTTTTTTATGAAGTTTAGGACAAAATATAAACTTGATTTACTAAATGCTGCTTCTAATTCGGCTCAAAGTTTCGGGGGAAATGCCAAGGTAAGTGGCGATCATTCCTAATGGTGCACGCAGGATAATGTCTTTGTTTTCTTCCATTAAATCCTCATATTTTTCCCTTGCTGTCATGTATTGCAAAGAAGTCATTCTTTTGGACATTTGCACCATAAGATTTCCTAAAATATACCGACTGAAATTGGCTGCAGGAAGTGATTCTTTGCACAGCTGTTCTAAGCTTTCATAATTGCAGAATACAATGCTTGAATCTTCTAAAGCTTCAATAGTAAATCGACTGGGCTCTTGCTGGAAAAGCGTGTCAATATTAGCAACCAACTTGCCTTCTGGGAAAAAATTGGTGGTGATGTCTTTTCCGTTTTCAAAATAAAATAAACGCAGCAAACCTTCTTCAACAAAATAAATATTACGGTTGTAACCACCTTCTCTGCTGATAATGTCCTCTTTTTTGATTTCCAAACTTTGGGTATGTTCCAGCATAAAGTCCCGGATCTCGGTATCATTAGGGAAAAACTCAGAAAGAATATCAAAAAATTTCATACTTCGCAAAATCTGATTTTGTTTAAAATAACTCAATTGAATTGCAAAGAAAAGGATTTCCCGATAACTCAGAAAATCCTTATCAACAAATACAAAATGAAAACTGAATTATTCAGCTACTCCATCTTTTTCTAAGACTTGCTCTTCAGCTCGGTATTTTTTGAAGAGAAAATTTAATTTAACTTTTAAAGCCACCCAACCCAAAACAAAATACACAATGGCAAGGATGAACAGGTGCCAGAAATATTTTTGCGTAAGATAATCGGAACCATGTTGGATTACCGTAATCTTCAAAGCTTCCAAATAGGGCGTCAATGGGATAATATCGGTAAAAGCTCTGATGGCATCGGGCATGGCATAAGTTGGCCAGGTAAATCCACTGATGATAAATGCGGGCGAAGCGATTATCATTAGAACCTGTGTCGCCTTCAAAGCATCAGGAAGAATAATGCTGAAAAAAACACCCAAATTGGTAGAAGCCAACACAAAAAATGCAGTAATCCAAAAGAAATTCATCACATTCTCAGGCGCTGGAATTTTAAAATAAACACTGAATGCATAAAACATCAACACATTAAGCACAGAAAATAACCATATCGGAAGACATTTTATCCCCATAATTAAAGCAGCATATTTTTCTTTTCCTTTGAAACTTGTAGTGAAACCTTCGCGTTTAAACTCTTCCGAAAAGCTTACCGCCATTGCCAGTAAAATTACCTGCTGAAGAACCACCGCCATTAAAGCAGGCCACATAAAAATAAGATAATTGCTGGTGGTGTTGAAGAGCGTGATGTAATTTGCTTTGAAGGGCTCGTACTGTGTGCTGGCTTCGGAAGCTGAAAGGCCTTTCTTTTGTAACGCTTTAATTTCTGCGCCGGCAGAGAAAGTTCCCAAAGTCGTTTGTATGGCTTTGCTCGCAAAATTAGCGGTTAGGACATTGGACGTGTTTACAAAGACATTCACTTCGGGATATTTTTTCTGAAGCATCATCCCCTCAAAACGTTCCGGAATGACCACCACAGCCGCCGCTTCTTTTTTTATCACTTCATCTTTTAAATTGAGTGGCTGCTCCAGATAATTAAGGATTTTCAACGAAGAATTATCTGTTAACATATCAACCACTTGTTGCGAAAGTGGCGTTTTGTCAAGATTAATTACTAATACCGGAATGTCGGTTACTTTTCCTTGTTGATACGTAAAGCCCATTAAAAGTGCGTAAATAAGCGGTGCCAAGAAGAATACAGAAAGTAAGGTGCTGTTGGAAAGAAAGAGTTTGAACTCTCTTTTTATTAAAAATAATGTATGTTTCATGGCTTTGTTTTATTGTAGAACCACACTTGCATTCACCAAAAGTGAAGCAGTTTTGGATGGGTCAGCTGGAATTACTTTCACTTCGTATACGGCATCTTCAGGGTTGTAATCTGGGAAAGCGGTGGTGATATCTGCGTATTTTGTTAATTGTTTGATGCTCACAATTTTTCCAGAAAATTCTAGATTTCCGTATGTGCTTTTCATTTGAACGGTCATTCCTTTTTGGTATTTTGAAATTTTACTTTCTGGAATGGTAAATCGGAAATAAGTGGAATTCGGGACATAACCATTGAACAGCGCATAGCCAGCCGTTGCCAATTCGCCTTTGTGGAGACTTATGGTTTCTATTTCCATATCGTTGGTCGCAATAACATAACGTTCAGAATAGGCTACGTTGGCTTCCTGTAAAGCGCCCATGGCTTGTGAGGCTTGTCCTTCTGCCATATTAATTTTTTCAAAACGGGTGCCTTTTTCCACTTCATGAAGTTCGGCGTTTACGGCATCGAGTTGTGCTTTTGCTCCTTGATATTTAGCGAAAACCTCGTCGTAATTTTGTGGCGACATCAAACTGTCACGGAACATATTTCGTGCTCTATTGTATGATTTCGAAGCAAACTCATATTGTTCTTTTAGTCCTTTTTGTTTGGCTTTTAATTGACGCAGTTGGTCTGCTGATGCGCCGTTTTTTGCCAACTGCGCTTGGGCATTTGCTGCTGCTGTAGCGCCTTTGGCCTGTGCAATTTTTGCCGAAACTTCTGGGACGTCTAGCTTTGCTAAAGTGTCACCTGTTTTTACATTTTGTCCTTCTTCAACATAAATGTCGAGGATTCTTCCCGTTACCTTCGGCGAAAAAGAAATGACTTCTTTTTTTGTTTTTCCTTCAAAACCTTGTTGTGGTTTTTGCTCGGTACAAGCAACTAAAGTGAGGCTTGCAGTAAGTGTAAATATTTTGAATAAGATCTTCATTTCTAAGATGGATTATAGTTTGTTGATGTCTAAATTTTGGGTCGCTTTCATCAGCTCAATAGCGCTGCGTCTTTGGTTGTAGATGGCGGTTTGGTAGTCGAGTTCTGCGGTTTGTAAATCGTTTTCTGCATCAATAAGATCGGATGATTTTTTGGTTCCATAACGGAATTCTTTTTCCACATTTTCCAAGGCTAGTTTTGCAATGTTTTTGGCTTTTTCTTTCAGCGTAATTTGGGCATTGGCAATGTCGTAGTTGGTTTGGTTATTGGCTAAATTTAATTTTAATTTTTTCTGGGCGTCTCGTTTTTTATTTTCGAGGATTTCCTTATTAATTTTTGCGCCTTCCACCGCTGTTTTTCCTTCGTTGCCATCAAAAATATCCCATTTAAAACCTACCCCGGCCTGGAACAACGGAAAGATGTTTAAGTTAGAAGGATTAAGATCCAACTTTGAGTTGAAGCCTTGAATTAAATCTTTAGAAGTGGAAATGTGATTGTCGTACAAACCAAAATAGGAGAGTGAGGTCTGCGCTTGTACTTTCGGAACCCACCATTTTTTTTCGGCTTCTATTTTATATTCGGAAGCTTTTATTCCATGTTCTAATGCCTGAATTTCCGCGCGATTATCGATGTTTTCATTTATTAATGCGTAAGAAATAGGTTTTAAAATAGGTTGTATTGCAGCAATTCGGGTACGGTCAATGCCTGTTAAAACTTCCAATTGTGTCATTAAAAGTTGTTTTTTGCCTTCGTATTCCACAATTTTTGAATCTAAAGTAGCCTGCGCTAACTCAATTTTTTTGTGATCATAAGGCGTGATTAATCCATAACCAAGCGCTTTATCAGCGGTTTTTCGGTTAATGTCTAATCGTTTTTTACTTTCATCCAAAACTTTTCGGGATTCCTCCAACAGTGCAAAAGTGTCGTAGGCTTGCGAAATGCTGGTCACCACGTCGTCTTTGCTTTTTTCCATCAATTTTTGTTCGGAAAGATTTTTCTCACGATTGGCTTCTTTCAGGTATTTTACTTTTCCACCAGAATAGAGTAGGACGGATGCTTCCGCCTTTGCCATCGTTGAAACTCCTGAAATATTCAAACTGTTTCCACGTTTTGGAATTGTTAAACCTGGGAAAATATTGGGAATGGCCGGAATACTAAATTCGGGTGTTGTGAAATGTGCAGAAGTGTAAAGATAACCGGCTTGTCCCGAAATATCGACTTTTGGAAGGAAAACATCTTTTAGTTTTTCGTCATCCAAATGCGTGATTTTGTTCTGCAAAATCTGCTCGTTGAGCGTCCCGTCGCTGGCAAGTGCGCTGTTGATGAGCTCTTGCAAAGTGGGTGCGGAGGTTTGAGAAAAAACAAGCGAAGGAAATAAAAATAGGATTCCCGCCCATTTTTTAGTTCTGTTTTTCATTTTGTTTTGTTGTTTGTTGAGACTACAAATTTCTGACAATTAAAAAAGCATTCCTTTGACATTTATCAAAAAATGAGTTTAATTCAAAAAAAGCACTTTAAAATTACGAATGTTAAATTATAAAAAATTGAGCTTAGTTTTTAAAACTTTCATGTAATTGTTTGGTTTTTATTTATATTGTTTTTATTTATATTGTTTTGATTATTGTTTGTTTTAGGTATTAATTTGTCAGTTTTGAAAAAGCTTTTTTTTGATTTTAATTGCATACAAAAAAACGCATACAAATAAGTATTGGATGCGTTTTTAAAACAGAATTGTTTTAAATTTTATTTATCGGGATTATTAATTTTATCCTTGATTTTGGCTTCTAATTCTTCAGCTAATTCAGGATTATCTTTAATCACTTCTTTAACAGCATCTCGGCCTTGTCCTAGTTTTGTCCCTTCATAACTGAACCAAGAACCGCTTTTTTGGATAACGCCCAACTCAACACCTTGATCTAGTATTTCGCCAACTTTAGAAACACCTTCGCCGTACATAATGTCAAATTCTGCCATTTTGAAAGGTGGCGCTACTTTATTTTTAACGATTTTCACTTTTACGCGACTTCCAACTGCTTCGTCACCATTTTTGATTGGTGCGCTTGCTTTACGGATATCAACTCTTACAGAGGCATAGAATTTCAGTGCATTTCCACCAGTTGTTGTTTCTGGATTTCCGAACATAACCCCGATTTTTTCTCTTAACTGGTTGATGAAGATTACGGTGCATTTGGTTTTAGAAATAGTCGCTGTTAGTTTTCTTAAAGCCTGAGACATTAATCTTGCGTGAAGTCCCATTTTGGAATCTCCCATTTCGCCTTCGATCTCAGCTTTTGGTGTTAATGCAGCAACGGAGTCAATTACGACAATATCAATAGCGCCAGAACGGATTAGGTTATCGGCAATTTCCAAAGCTTGTTCGCCATTGTCTGGTTGAGAAATAATTAGGTTATCCAAATCGATTCCTAATTTGGAGGCATAAGTTCTGTCAAAAGCATGTTCCGCATCTATGAATGCTGCAATGCCGCCTTGTTTTTGTGCTTCTGCAATGGCATGGAGGGTCAAGGTTGTTTTTCCCGAAGATTCTGGACCATAGATTTCGATGACTCTTCCGCGTGGATAGCCACCTACGCCCAAGGCTAAATCTAATCCTAAAGAACCAGAAGGAATAACTTCTATCGTGTGATCTACAGAGTCTTCACCAAGCGTCATCACAGTGCCTTTTCCGTAGGTTTTATCTAATTTGTCAAGCACCAATTGGAGTGCTTTCTTTTTATCTTCAATATTGCTCATAAGTAATTTTATGATTCAAAAATACGGAAAAATCTTTAGTTAAATTATTTAAAAATATAGATAAATTTTCTCAAAGATTATAAAAGATAAAATATACCTAATACTAGGTATATTTTATTGTTTGTGATAGAATAAATTTGGATTATTATTATAAAAATTAAAAACCATGAAAACAATTATTACTTCTTTTGCGTTAGTATTTGCTATTAATGCTTTCTCGCAATCAGAAGCACCTGGTATTCTTTGGAATAAAGATTTTGAGTCGAGCTCTTCAGATTTTAATTCTGATGAAATTATACAATTGCAAGATTCTAATTTTTTGGTTCTAGGCAATGTATTTGTAGATGGGATAGTTTCGCCCGAATTATCGAAGCTTTCTCCAACAGGAACGGTGTTGTGGCAAAAACAATATGCCAATGTTGCAGGCTATTATGCTTTTGGTTTGAAAGCTGATTCTTCGGGAAATATTTTTTTGCTTTATGAAGGCTCGGAAGGAGTAGAGGATCGAATAGGAAAATTAAACTCAAATGGTGAACAACAATGGCTAAAGTCTATTAGCGTGGAGTCTTATCCAACTTATATATATAGTATAAATGTTCTAAGTGATAATTCACTTTTAGTTTGTGGAACCTATGAAATGGGTGAGACTTCGGGTGGTTATTTTTATGCAAAATATGATAGTAATGGGAATCAAACTTGGATTATGAAAAAATCGTTTACAGGTTTTCCAATTGCTTATATTGGGAATGTAATGCCGCATAGCGATGGAGGTGTGGTTGTATCGGGAGGAAGTTTTGATGCTGACTATAGCGAAGCTGGTTATATCGCAAAATATGACAGTCAACGTAATTTGGTTTGGGAAAAGTATTTAGATTATGCATCTAGTGAGGATACCTATATCCAAAACTCTATCATTTCTGCGAATAATGACATTGTAATATTTGGTAACTATTATATTGATGATAATGAGACTTCATTTGTAACAAAATTAAATAGCGCAGGAAATGAGGTTTGGAGAAAAACATTTACTTATAATGATTATAATGTTAATCAATCTAAAATTATAGAATTCTCTCCTAATGAATATACTATAGCTACTGAACTAAGTAGTCTTACTGATAATGGAAGCACAGCAAATATTAAAAAAATAACTTCCGATGGAAATATTGCTTGGGAACATTCTTATGACAATGAAATTTTTAACGGTTTAGTTAATTTCTCAGATATTATTAAAACCAATGATAATAACCTTATGCTACTTACAAAAAAGTATATGGATGAGGCTATGATTACTTCAAAATATAGTCTTTATAAAATGGGTGGATCTTTAGCTGTAAAAGATGTTGCAAAGGCTAAAGTTACAATCTATCCAAATCCGACAACAGATTTTATTAACATAAAAGTAGAAGATAGAGAAAATTTAAATCAATTAGAAATTTTTGATCTCTCAGGAAAACTTATAAAAACCTATGAAAATCCAACGAAAAGCATTTCTGTAAAAGATTTATCAAAAGGATCATATTTAATAAAACTTTATTTTGGAAACCAAATTATCACTCAAAAAATTATTAAAAATTAAAAACCATGAAAACTCAGATTTTACTATTTTCTTTATTAGCTTCAAGTTTCATCTCCGCCCAACAATCTTCGGATAGCTTAATCATCAACAAAAACACGATTAAGACTAATCTCACGGCTTATGCATTTAGGAATTTTAATCTTACCTACGAAAGATCTATTAACAAAACCATCGCTGTTAGTGCGACTTTTGCAACGATGCCCAAAGGCGACGTTCCTTTTCTGAATTCTTTTGTAAAGGAAGAAGATCGCGAAGATATTGGCGATATACAATTAGGAAATACAGCTTTCACTTTAGAAACAAGATTTTATTTTGGAAAAAAATACAACAGCGGATTTTATTTGGCACCATATTATCGCTATACTAATATGAAAATTGATGAAATTAGATATAACTTCTACACTTATGATGAAGATACTAACGTAGAAACCAATAATCCGATTGACTTAAATGGTAAGTTTTCTGCCCACAGTTTTGGATTAATGATAGGAGTACAATGGCTATTGGGCAAAAAACAAAATTGGGTATTAGATTGGTGGCTTATCGGGGGTCATTATGGATTCGCAAAAGGTGATCTTGCTGGAAAGACCAAATATGCTCTTACTCCAGAAGAACAACAAGATTTACAAGATGAGATTAATGACTTAAATATTCCTATTGTTAAATATGAAGCTCATATTAATGCGAACGGTGGTACTGTGAAACTAGATGGTCCATGGGCGGGTCTTCGTTCCGGATTGTCATTGGGCTATAGATTTTAATTAAATATAATTAACTGAAATTTTTTCAGGATTTTTTTATTCTTTCAAGGACTCCCTTTATTTAAATAGAGGGAGTTTTATTTTTTTAAGAATTAAATATGTCTTTAAAACAAAAAGACTCTCCAACATTGGAAAGTCTTTTTTTATAATTTTAAAATCTTTTTGATTATAAAGAAGCTGAATGTATTAATAAGTCTGTTAACTTATTAGAATAACCAGTTTCGTTATCATACCAAGATACTAATTTAACAAAGTTTGGAGATAGCATAATACCTGCGTCTTTGTCAAAGATTGATGTTCTCTTATCTCCGATAAAATCTTGAGAAACGACTAGATCTTCTGTATATCCTAAAATACCTTTTAGTTCACCTTCAGAAGCTGTTTTAATTGCTGCTGCGATTTCGTCATAGGATGTTGCTTTTTCTAATCTTACTGTTAAGTCCACTACAGAAACGTCTGCTGTAGGTACTCTGAAAGACATACCAGTCAATTTCCCGTTAAGAGAAGGAATCACTTTTCCTACTGCTTTGGCAGCACCTGTAGAAGATGGGATGATGTTAAGAAGTGCAGAACGCCCACCTCTCCAGTCTTTCATAGAAGGGCCATCCACCGTTCTTTGTGTTGCTGTTGTAGCATGTACCGTTGTCATAAGACCTTCAACAATTCCGAAATTATCATGTACTACTTTTGCTAAAGGCGCAAGACAGTTGGTTGTACAAGATGCATTTGAGAAAATTTTGATATCGTCTGTTAATTCTTTATGGTTAACGCCCATTACGAACATAGGTGTATCATCTTTAGAAGGCGCAGAAAGAACAACTTTCTTTGCACCAGCGTTGATGTGCGCATTTGCAGTATCAGCAGATAAGAAAAGACCTGTTGATTCTACGATGTAGTCAGCACCAACTTCGTTCCATTTTAAGTTATTAGGATCTCTTTCTGAAGTAATGCGGATTGTTTTTCCATTAACTACTAGGTTGTTACCTTCAACTCTGATTTCTCCATTGAAGCGTCCATGTACAGAATCATACTTCATCATATAAGCCATGTACTCTGCGTTGATAAGGTCATTAATACCTACGATTTCGATGTTGTCACGCTCTAACATAGCGTTGAATACTAATCCTCCAATTCTACCAAAACCGTTGATACCTACTTTGATTGTTGACATATTTTACTTTTTAATTTGATAATATATTGTTTCTAAAATTACAAAAATTTATATTAATTACATTGCTAATATTTCGGAAATCTTTAGCAAGTCTTTATCTATTTCGTTATGTTTTTTAATGGCCTCTTCAATAGGGGTATAAATAAGCTTGTTAGACTTCATCCCAACCATCACTTTGTTTTTACCTTCTATAAGACCAACTATGGCACCATAACCCATTTTGCTAGCCAATACACGATCCGCGCAACTTGGTGAGCCACCACGCTGGATATGTCCCAACACCGCTACACGAATATCAAAATTTGGAAATTCCGCTTTTGTTGCTTCAGCTAGATCATAGACATTTCCGAGTTTTTCACCTTCTGCAATCACCACAATGCTTGATGATTTTCCAACTTTTTCAGCTTTTCGGAAAGTACCAAAAAGTTCATCCAGACTGTCTTTTTGTTCAGGAATTAAAATATCCAAAGCCCCAGTTGCAATACCACTATTAAGCGCAATAAAACCAGCATCGCGCCCCATAACTTCCACAAAGAAAACTCTATTATGAGACGTTGCTGTATCACGAATCTTGTCAATAGCTTCCATTGCGGTATTCAAAGCGGTGTCATAACCAATGGTATTATCAGTCCCAAAGATATCATTATCAATAGTACCAGGAACGCCAATAACAGGTATTCCAAATTCTTCATTGAAAATCTTAGCACCAGTAAAACTACCATCTCCACCGATGCATACCAAAGCATCAATATGATGTTTTTTGCATTGTTCAAAAGCTGTGGCACGGCCTTCTGGTGTTTTGAATTCTGAAGAACGGGCAGATTTCAAAATGGTTCCTCCTGCATTAATTATATTTTTAACCGAACGAGGTCCCATTTTGGTAAAATCCCCATGGATAAGACCATTGAAGCCTTCGCGAACGCCATAACATTCCAATCCCATACTATTTGCGGTTCTCACCACTGCACGGATTGCAGCATTCATGCCTGGTGCATCTCCACCAGAAGTCAAAACAGCGACTGTTTTTATTTTTTGATTTGACATGATAATATAATTAGTACGCGAATTTACAAAAAAATCGGCATTTTGTTGTGAAGATAACATTTTTGTAATTTGATTTTAATCACATTTGGTATTGCAGAAAAATGATATTTTTTAGCTCAAGACATATTTTCTATTCGCTCAATCTTTAGTATATTTACAAGCGTTAATTTTAATAATAATTAAATTTAAAAATAAATGAAAGTAACCGTTGTTGGCGCTGGTGCTGTAGGAGCATCTTGTGCAGAGTATATTGCGATGAAAAATTTCGCTTCAGAAGTGGTTTTAGTGGATATTAAAGAAGGTTTTGCAGAAGGTAAAGCTATGGATTTAATGCAGTGTGCGTCTCTTAACGCTTTTGATACTAAAATTACTGGTACAACAGGAGATTACAGCAAAACAGCTGGATCTAAAGTAGCAGTTATTACTTCTGGTATCCCCAGAAAACCAGGGATGACAAGAGAAGAACTTATTGGTATTAACGCAGGAATTGTAAAAGAAGTTACAGAAAACTTAGTAAAACATTCTCCAGACGTGATCATCATTGTAGTTTCTAACCCTATGGATACTATGGCTTACTTGGTACACAAAACTTCTGGCCTTCCAAAAGAAAGAATCATCGGTATGGGTGGAGCTTTAGATTCTGCACGTTTCAAATACAGATTGGCGGAAGCCTTAGATTGCCCAATTTCTGACGTTGACGGAATGGTAATCGCAGCTCACTCTGATACAGGAATGCTTCCTTTGATGACGAAAGCGACAAGAAACGGAGTTCCAGTAACTGAATTTTTATCTGAAGAAAAACAAGCTTACGTAGCTGAAGAAACTAAAGTGGGTGGAGCTACATTGACTAAACTTTTAGGAACTTCTGCTTGGTATGCGCCAGGTGCTGCTGTATCTGTGTTGGTGCAGTCTATCCTTTGCGATCAAAAGAAAATGATTCCTTGTTCTTTAATGTTGGATGGCGAGTACGGACAATCTGATATCTGTCTTGGTGTTCCAGCAATTATTGGCGCTAACGGTGTAGAAAAAATTGTTGATATTACTTTAACAGACACTGAAAAAGCGAAGTTTGCAGAAGCTGCTAATGCAGTAAGAGAAGTAAATGGCGATTTGAAATTCTAATTAAGTTTGCTTAAATATAATAAAGGAGTACAGAAATGTGCTCCTTTTTTTGTTTTCAGCTAAAATTAATGAGATGATAATCAGTATATAACGAAATATTTAGTGACGAATTTTAATTTTGATGTAACATAATGATATACTTGTTTGTCTTATATTAAAAACAACACATGAAATTATTTTTGGCAAGTGCGGGATTAGTTTGTAGTACTTTTTTTATGGCTCAAACCACCGTTCAAGATACCATAAAATCAAGCTCCATTGAAGAAGTAAAAATTGTTGCTAAAAAGCCAACCGTAGAAACTAAAGTGGACCGAACCGTTTTCAATGTTGCCGAAAGTTCCATTCTTGCAGGAAATACCACTTGGGAGGTTTTAAGAATGACGCCTTTGGTAAGTATAGATAGCGATGACGTTATAAAATCTGAAGGAGAAAATGTAACCGTTTATATTAACGATAGAAAGTCGGTTTTCACAGGAAAAGAGTTGAAGGAATATTTAAAATCTATTCCAGCCGATAATTTGATGAAGATAGAAGTCATTACCAATCCGTCTTCAAGATACGAAACAACCGGACAGGTAATTAATATTGTTCTTAAAAAACGTGACGACGAAGGTATAAAAGGGAGCGCATCCTTCACCAATAGGCAAAATACTAAAAACAACCAGTATTCTAGCATAAATCTTAATTATCATAAGAAAAATTTCACGCAAACTATTTCAGGAAGTTATAATGATAACACGAATGTATATTCGAACAAAAGAAAGGAACATTATTATGAAAACGATGAATTTTCAACAAGAAATACCGAAAGTATTTGGAAAGGAAAAATGCCTTCTTTGTCGTCCACATCAGAATTGGAACTTAATGATAAAAACAATCTGGGCGTAATTTTCGAGTTTTTTAATAATAAAAGTTATTCAGAAAATTATTCTGAAGGACAAACTTTTCAAAATGACAACTTTGTAAAGTCTTTTGAACAAAACCAAAATCAGAATGGAAAATACAATTCCATCAACTCCAATTTGTTTTATAAATTTTACGATAAAACAAAAAATAAAATTTTTGATGTAAGCGCGGGTGTCAATTACAGTAACAGAAATGACGTTAGCAATTTCAATAAATTAGAAACCATAGGTGCAAATACCAATACAGTTAATAGCCGTTTGTTTCAAGATTCTCAACAACGAAATTATTATTTAAAACTGGATTATTCTCAGCCTTTGGATACATTGGGAAGCAGTATTGAATTCGGTGGGAAAATCGATTTTAATAACAATGTTATTCCTTATTTTTATGAAAATAACCAAGGATTATCCAAAAGAAGTTACTTTCAATATAAAGATAATCTGAATGCTGTCTATGCCAATTATAGCACGAAATTATTCAAAAAACTGGAAACAAGACTTGGACTTCGTTATGAATATATTACGTTGAAATTAACCGAAAATTCGCAAAATGCAACGCGTGAAATTTCATACGGAAAACTCATGCCCAATGTGTTGTTGAAATATACATTTACACCCAATTTTAACCTCTCAACATCCTACAATTATAACCTTTGGCGACCGTGGTATTCGGAGTTTAATCCGTTTGTAATGCCAAGTAATGATGGTACTTTTTCTTCCGGAAATATGGATCTGAATCCTAACCCATATCACCGTTTTACGTTTAAAGTAGGCATGTATAAAAAATATTTCCTCTCTTTGGGTTATAATGTAACCAACAGCGATTATTGGGGAAGTTACAGAAAAGAAGGCGATGATCTCATCAGCTTTCCAGACAATTACGAAGGCCGTTCTGCAAGTTATTCTGCGAACTTCAATACCAATCAAACTTTTTTAAGTAACAAATTAAATGTTAATGTCAATTTAGGAATAAACTACACAGATAACAGCGATTTTAATGCTAGAAATGACATAAAAACCGATAGTTATTTGACTAATTTTAATGGTTCTGCTAACTTTTCATACACCAATTTGTTCAATAAAAACATTAATATTTCGGGTTGGGTAGGAGCGAACACCCAGAATTGGGGAAATACGCAAGGAAACGCCATGAATATTTTTCATAATATTTCGATCACCAAAATTTTTGAAAACTTAGGATTAGAAACAACACTTCAGTTGAATAATATTTTTAAACGTCCTGTGTTTGATAATACCACTTATACATCCATTGGGACCTTCCATAATGTTTCAAAATCCGATTGGTACGGCGCTGCTTTTACCATTACCAAACGCTTTGGAAACCAAAAAGTAAAAGAAAATACCAAAACCGATGCAGAAAAAAATCAGGGTGGCGGAAAATAAATCGAATTTTTTAAAATAGAGAAGAATGTACGAAAGTGCATTCTTTTTTTTTGTTATACCCAAGCTTCTCTTACTGATTTTACCAATAACTCGTGCACGTTATTGCAACCCGATTTTTGAAGAATATTTTTGCGGTGATTGCGAACGGTGTGAATACTCCGTGCCAGCAGATCCGCTATTTCCTCACTTTTTTTACCCTGAATCATATGCTGTAAAATCTCCAATTCCTTTTTCGAGAAAAGCGACTCCATCATTTTAAAATCCTCTTCCAGATGCACATTGTAGAAAGACGGTGCCCCATGCATACCCATAAATGATAGTTTGGGAATACCCGTAAGTTTTAGGTGTGATAAATCTGTAAAAATAGCCAAAGTACGGGCACCACCTTCAGGAAAAAAATAAATAGGAACTACCTGTTGCAACAGCCTTTTGTAGCTATCATCTTTTAGTTTTAAACGATAATCATAAGAAAATTTATACTTAAAAAACAGATCAGGCGTAAGATTACTAAAAAAACGAACAGCACTTTGTTCATAATGATAATAATACGGTAAATCATCTGGATGAATGCTTTCTAAAACCGTTGACAACTCAAAATCCTGTGGCGCATAACCCAACACCTTTTCTACATTGGGATGTACGTATTCCATTTGGGCAGTACGGGTATTAAAAATCACATAAAAATAATCGCCAAAGTGAAACACATCCATATACCGATTGATGATTTCCTTCTGCGAAAGATCTATTTGTTCAATTATTGATTTTGGAATGTTTTCCCAAATATTTCGTAGTTTCTCTATCTTATCCATCAAAAACAAATGGTTTATAACTTATAAATAGCTAGATGTAGCTATTTTTTTGTGAATATATTAAATTTATTTTTGTTAAAAACATTAACATAAAAAAAAATTATTATGCCACTATCCAATCTCAACAATGTGCACCTTGGCACTACAGAAACTACAGAAGCATTAGACGCTTTAACACAGTTAGAAAACGCCTTAGCAGGAATCAACATCAACCTGACTAGCGAAGACCGCCAACGCTATGGAAGCGTAAATGAACAAAACAAACTCTTTGTTAACAAAATTTACGATTACCACAAAAATCAGCCGCAATTGCAAAACGCACAAGTTGATTGGACCGAGTTTGAAAACGACTACAACAGCCGTATGCTCATGGAAAACCTTACGGGCCGATTAGAAAATCTGCTTACCCGACTGAAAAATGCCAAAACCCTATACGATTACGACAATTATCAGGAAGCACTCATTGACTATGCCTACACCAATTACATGGCAGGTACCAGTACGCCAGGTTATGAAACCAAACAAAACGACCTGAAACAGTTTTTTAGTCGAACCCCAAAAAAGCCGTCCGAAACCCCAACCGATGGGTCGGAGACCCCAAGAACGGAGCCCTAAACACAAATGATGAATTAAAAAATAGAAGTTTTGGCGTTTGATGAGCCTAATTTTCAACTAAAAAACCTAAAAACTGAGTTTAACAACCTAAAAAATAAGCTTCACCAACCCCAAATTTGGGCTTAGAAAGCCCAAGTTTTCGGTAAAAGAGAGAAAAATAGCAGTAAAAAACGCCATTACTTCTATCCAGAACCCCAAGACTGGGGTTTAAGACAGAAAAATCTAACCTTGTCAGGGTTCCGAACCCTGACAAGGTTTTATACAAAAAACAAATTTTTAAACTAATTAAATTATGAAAACAATGACAAAATTAGGATTAGCTGTAATACTATTTATAGCAACCGCAGTGTTTAACAGTGCAATGGCGCAAAAGTACGGCGGAAGTGCCTATGTACAGGTGAAAAATAAAGAAGGAGAAACTATGGTTTTAAATGCGGTAACAGGTTGCAACTATAGTTCGGAGGCAGCAGCTAAAGAATCACTAAGACAGGATTTGTATAGATACCTCGCGGGAAATCAGTCTTTTGCCGGTGCTATTATTTACGATATAAACTGGTGCCACAACAACGACAACAGTAAATATGGGGGTTCGGCTTCTGTAAAAGCTAAAACGAATTCGGGAGAAACAAGAACGCTGAATGTAAATGTAGATTGTAAATACGATACCAAAGCAGAAGCAAAAAAAGAACTAGAACAAGAGTTTTTTAGACACACAGCAGGTAATGAAAAAAGAGTATCTCGATATATTTTTGATATAGACAGCTGCAATTAACCCCACAACTGCAACGGCGTTCTAACACTCCGTTGCAGTTAAAACCTTAAATTTTTAAACATAAAACAAATAAAAAATTATGAAAACAATGACAAAATTAGGATTGGCTGTAACCGTGTTTATGGCAACCGCAGTAAGTAACCACGCACAAGCACAAACCAAAGAGGAAACGATAAGCTGGTTAAAAGAAAAATTGAGTAAGTATATGTATCAGGATAAAGTTAGTAACATAACCCTACATAGTATAGACGAATGCAAAATAGTTTTTAACTATACTTATGGTGGCAATAGGCAGTGCCAACAAATATTGCCCACCACAATTAAAGATATTACTAATGAGGGCGCATTTAGGTATAGTGCACAGGTAGCATCAGATCAAGAGCAAGGAAAAGAAGCTTTTTTCAGTGATTATAGTTACTTAAAACTTAACGAAAGAGAAGAAAACATTAGGGCACGTGTAGAAAAAGCCTTAAAGCATTTGGCAACTTTTTGCCCTAAAAAACAAGAAGCATTTTAATTTTTAAAACTTAGAAATCATGAGAATAAAATTACTATTAATACCATTTTTGTTGCTAACAGGAATGGGATGGGGGCAAGTAATTAATGGCGAAAACATCACTATTGATGCAAGCGTTTCTATTGAAAATATTGAAAGTAATGTAAAAAAGGTGATTATAAATTGCACATTACTAATATGGGAAACGTAAAAGCTGTAAACATTTTAAAAAATGCAACACTTGCAGAACCTTTCAATTTTGACAGTAGTCAAAAAAGTACTCCGTCAAATCCCTCTGATTATATGTATGATTTAAATTTTGATAAAAATACAACATATACTATTAAAATTTTTTCTAAAGATGATCCAAAAGAAAGAACATATGTATTAAAAAGTCAATCTAATTGGGAATGGACAACAACTTTAGGGGCAAATGCAGTTGTGTTTACCAATCGTTCAAAATTTGTATCTGCCGAAAAAGAGTGAGTACATACGGTAGCCGAAATACAAGACAGAAAATCAATAGAACTGATGCCTGCCATTATGTTTACTTTTATGAATAAACAAGAGAATTTTTCTTTTGGCTATACAGGCGGTATAGGTTTCAATTTCGAGGAATTATCTTTATTTACGGGTTTATCTTTAGGTATTGGGCAAAATATTGTTTTAACAGGTGGTGTAGCCGTTCATAAACAAAACCGCCCAAATTCTGATTACTATATCGGGCAAGTCATTGAAAACACTATAACAACATGCGATTTAAATCAGAAACAATATCGTTTCAATCCGTTTTTAGGTTTGTCATTCCGTTTAGATAGTAATCCATTTAAAAGTAAATAATAAAAAAATTTAAAATTCAAATAATATGAAAACAAAAACAATTATTACAGCAATTATATTGCTATTTAGCCTTACAAGCTTTGCGCAAACAAAAAAAGAGCTTACAAAAGAAGAAACGGTAAAATACCTTAATGATGTAAATCTTAAACAATCAAGAGTGGGTGGTAATGTTTCTTTGGATGGTAAAATATTGATAGTTACTGGTTTAAGGAAGGAAATAATGATAGACCAACCATTAATAATCAAAAAAGATGCAATGTATCAAGTAATATTTAAAGATGGGCAGTATGCGATATTTTATACGGACCTCGAAAGTGATGCCCAGCGTATGAAAAATGCGTTAGAACATTTAATAAAACTGCTAAAAGCAGAACCCGAAACCGACCCTTTTGCAAACTAAACTACAACCAAGCCTAACGGCGCTTTTAAAGGCTGTTAGGGTTTATATAAAAACTATGAGTCTATTCAATTTATTCAGCAAAAAAGAAACACCGCCACCCGCCTACCAAGTAGCACAAGAGTGGCATTACCATACGCGCCCGGGCGAGGAAGCATCTACTATAAAAATAACCAAAATAGAATATTATACCGGGGTGGGCTGCATTGTTCATATTGCGATACTCAATGTGAATATTCAAAATCCTCAGCATCCTAACGGATTAAAAGAAATATTGCACATACCTATTGCCGAAGCCGCTTTGCGAAACAGCACCACGCAGCTCAAAGATGATCGCAGCGAATTGCCCGATTACGAGTTTGGTTTTGTGCATTGGAAAAACCTATACGACGAAGAAAAAGCCGGCTATTTTAATACGCCAGTACACGAAATTGTCCATTATTTAGAATCCGGCACTTTTGAAAATAACTAAAAAATTCTAAGCAAAAAAAATAAGTATCATGAACAAGTTAAAAACAAGAATGACAGCAATGTTATTGCTATTTAGCATCTATTCCTTTTCTCAAAACACGATATATTACTACGGACAAAGCGAGAAAAAATTTGAAGAAGGTAATTTGGTTAACAAACTAAAGGAAGGCGAATGGAAAAAATACCATTCCAATGGTAATATTTGGGAAATTGGAAAATATAGCAAGGGGCTAAAAGATGGCGAATGGAAAAGTTATCATCCAGAAGGCGGGATATCAGAACTATGGAATTATAAAAATGGAATTGCAATCGGTGAATCTAAATATATTTTCCAGAACGGAAAAACGCAAATGATCCAAAATTTTGATTCCAAAGGACAGCTTTCTGGGGTACGAAAAACGTATAGTTTTGAAGGGGAACTACGTATTGAAGAAAACTTTTTAAATGGAAACCTCCATGGTATTTATAAAAGATATGCTGAAAAAGGAAGACTTGTTGAAACGGGGGAATACAATAACAGTAAAAAAGTTGGAGTGTGGAAGCTATACAACATCAACGGAGAGATTAAAACTACAAATTATTAATATAATCATGATCACATTAAAAACAACGCTTACGGCAATCCTATTATTTGGAGCAACAATTTTTGCATTTTCTCAAGAGCTTACACTCAAAAAAGTGGGAAATAAATTTGGGTATGAAAATTCTAAAGGAAAAATGGTTATTAAACCTGTTTATGATCATGCCAAAGAATTTTCCGATGAAGGCTGGGCAGAAGTAAATGTAGGGGCTACGGAAAGTGAAATCTTAGGATTAATGGGAGGATTTTGGGGAGTTATAGACGAATCGGGGAAAATTATCGTACCTATAGAATATGATGGGGTGAATTACTTTGCAAATGACAAACTATTTCAAGCCGTGAAGGGCAACAAAGCCTATTTTTATAATAGAAAAGGAAAACTCGTAAAAGTAAAAGATTATACAGATTTAAAAGAATCATTGTTTCAAGACTAATCATTTTACTTAAAATAAATTATTATGAAAAAATGTAATTTCCTTTTTATTTTGCTTTGTTCACTGGCTTCTATTATGGTAGAAGCCTCAAGACCTGCAGTTCAAAAACGCATTGATACAAGCATTCATAAAACAAGTTTCGAAATTACCTACGAAGAATGGATACTGTTTTATGATATGATGAACTTAGCTAACGGTACAGAAGCCAGGAATTTTGTAAAAAATACAGATGTTAAAAAATATACCGCTTCGCATCCGAAAGAGAAAATCATCCTGACTCAGGAAGATGCTGATTTCTTACACCAATGGCTGGCTAAACATCAAAAAGACCAAAACTATTTACAACAAATTTTACAGGAAATTGCCAGTGCGTCTGCACCGACCGCAGCATCTATGTCGCCACTTTGTAGCGAGTTAATGACACCTGCACAAGATACTTCGGAAACTTCCATTGGATACAATTATCAAAATGAACTATGGAAATTAGCTGGCGCCAAGCCTACAATAGACCCAACCGAAGTTGGCAGAGTAAAAGTACAATGCTATTGGAATAAATACAAAAAAGATATCCGTTGTCCTGGGCAAGGATTATCAGATACTGATGATTTAAGTGTTGCCAAACATGCCATGGATACTTCGGGGATTCGTTTTGTAAGAGAACTTGCAATAGCCTATAAAGTTGATTTTAATTTTATAGATGAAAAAGATGGATTAACAGTTTTGGATTTTGTGCAAGGAAGAATTTATATGGCAAATCGTCGAACACCAAAACCAGAACAGACTCTGATTGAATATCAGGCGATTTATGATGCGATTGTAAGAGCAGGCGGTAAACATTCTGAAAACTGGTTAAAGAAAAGAGATACCTATAAATAGAAAAAAGACTTATGAAAAACATAGTGTTACTTTTCTTCTTGTTGATAAGTCAGTTCTCCATAGCACAAAACCACAAAATTGCCCAATTGCTCAACAAACAGTTGCAAAAAGAAGTGACGCATCTTTATACCGATGAAGAAAGAGAAAACTTTATTGTTACTGAGCCTTTCCGTATTGACGAAAACAATGTTTTGCATTTTGGATTTACGATGATTAAAAATGCCGATGGCGAAAAAACAAATATCAAAAGAGAAGTGCCTCTGGACCTAGTAGGAGGTTTTGATAAAGATATGAATGTGTATTTTCATACTTTAGGAAAACACGTTACCGAAACCCGAACCGACTACGATAAAAACGGCATAATCCTGAGAACAAAAACAGACAAAACGCATTTGTTTTCCACCGAAATCAATAAAGAAAGCTACCCCCACCGATTTATGAAACAAATGGCAAAAGCAATAGCAAAAGCAGGTTACGACATCGAATGCAGTTACTGAATTGGCTGTTGAGTTTAAAATAAAAAAATATTTTATGAAAGCACTAATTTATATACTGCTGTTTTTAAGTGTTCAAATGAATGCACAAACCGAAATTAAAGATCGTTTTAGGCTCACGAAAATATATTTACACGAAATACAAAAAGCAGTAGACTATGCGCCCAATACGATGAATCAGAAAATAAACAAACTTAAGCAGGTTATTGATCAAGGCAAACATCAACGTAATATCTTAGAAAAGCAACTCCAAAAAACAAAAAGTGAAAAAGAACAACGAGAAATTATCCGTGATTTTAATTTTATTTTACAATCTGTTATTATGCTTAAAACTGATATTCAAAAAAACTTTCCCGTTTCTTCTGAAATAGATTACCTTAATCGAAATATTCCTCTTCTGATCAATAAATTATAAAAAATGTAGCAAACAGCAGTATTTATTTCTTGTTATTAATCAGAATTAATTTTTATGTCCAAGATCTGTATCTTAACTTTGTGACAATAAAATTTTTAAAATGGTAAAAAGATTAGGAATTGCTGCCGCGATTGCTTTTTTAGGAATATTTCAGGCGTCGGCTCAAACAAAACTAGAGCGCCCAAAGTTGGTGGTAGGCTTGGTTATAGATCAAATGCGTTGGGATTATCTCTATCGTTATTATGATAAATTTCAAGCTGATGGTTTCAAGAGAATGCTTCAACAGGGCTATTCTTTCAACAATGTTATGATTCCGTATTTACCGACGGTTACCGCCATTGGTCACACCAGTATATACACGGGTTCTGTACCTTCCATTCATGGGATTGCAGGAAACGACTGGACGGATAAGGAGACCGGAAAAAGCGTTTATTGTACTACCGATACAGCGTACAAAGGTGTTGGGACAACCTCTGAAAAGATCGGTGCACATTCCCCCAGAAATCTATGGAGTACAACCATTACCGATCAGTTGGGCATCGCCACTAATTTTAAATCGAAAGTCGTGGGCGTTTCTTTGAAAGACCGCGCTTCCATTTTACCAGCTGGTCACAATCCAACGGGTGCTTTTTGGTTTGATGAAACCACAGGGAATTTCATTACCAGCACTTATTATATGCAGGATTTACCGAAATGGGTGAACGATTTTAATGCTAAAAATCTCGCTAAAGAATTGGTTTCTAAAGGTTGGAATACCTTATTGCCAATTGAACAATACACCGAAAGCTCCAGAGATGACGTTCCTTGGGAAAGTCTTTTGGGATCGGCAACGAAACCTGTTTTTCCGTACAATAATCTGTCTACAGATTATGATAAAAAGAAAGGCGTTCTGAGAACAACACCTTTCGGAAATACCTATACGCTGAAGTTTGCAGAAGCTTCCGTGGATGGCTATCAATTGGGTGCGGATGAAATCACCGATTTTTTAGCAATTAATATTGCCTCTACAGATTATGTTGGTCACGCTTTTGGACCCAATTCTATCGAAGTTGAAGATACTTATTTAAGACTCGACCGCGATTTGGCAGCGTTTTTCAAAATGTTAGACAAAAAGGTAGGGAAGGAT
Organism: Soonwooa purpurea; assembly: GCF_053891095.1. NCBI lineage: Bacteria > Pseudomonadati > Bacteroidota > Flavobacteriia > Flavobacteriales > Weeksellaceae > Soonwooa > Soonwooa purpurea. Next base: position 126,203 of record NZ_JBSSMA010000003.1, on the reverse strand, counting down.
AATTATTTGGTGTTCTTGTCTGCGGATCACGGTGGTGCGCATTCTGTGGGTTATTTGCAAGAGAACAAAATGCCAACAGGTTTCTTTGGTGAAGGTTTAAAAAAATCAATCAACGAAGAACTGGAAAAGAAATTTGGAGCCGCTGGTTTGGTGATGGAAATCGACAATTATCAAGTTTATACCCATGATAAACTCATTGCTGAAAAGAGTTTGGATCTTGATGATGTTAAAAAAGCCATTATTTCGCATTTGCAAAAATTACCGGAAATTTTGTACGCCGTAGATATGACGGAAATTGGAGAAGCACCCATTCCAGAGCCAATAAAAACAAGAACGATTAATGGCTACAATTGGAAAAGAAGCGGCGATATACAAATGGTGACCAAAGACGGCTATTTGGCTTATTATGCTAAAAAAGGAACCACACATTCTGTTTGGAATTCTTATGATGCGCATATTCCATTGATATTCATGGGCTGGAAAGTTAAAAATGGTGAAAGCAATAAACCGTATTATATGACCGACATTGCACCTACTTTAGCTCAGTTTTTAAAAATTGAAAATCCAAGCGGAAACATTGGAGAACCTATTGTTGAGGTTTTAGGGAAATAACTTTTTATAAAAATGAATTTTGGTACAATATTTACTAATGTTTTGGAGTTAAATACAAATATTAAAAAAAATCCAAAATTCAAACCTATGAAAAAATTATTTTTAGCAGCATCAGCTACATTGTTATTGACTGCAATCTCTTGTAAAAAAGAAACCAGTACACTTGTTACGACTGATAATAATACAGATACTGTAGCAGTTGTACACACTGAAGAAACTACTGTAATGACAGAGACAGAAGCGAAAGCTAAAGTTGATCAGGCGAAAGCAGATCTGGACGCTGCAATCAAAAAAGGCGATAAAGTTGCTGAGGAGAGTGCAAGAAAAACATTGTCTGATGCAGAGCTAGCTTGGGAGCATACTAAAGCCGCTGTTAATTCAGCCGCACAAGATGTAAAAGTTGGGGTTAACAACGCGGTAGAAAAAACGAATGAAGCGGCAAAAGATGCTAAAAAAGATTTGAAAACTGTGACAGAAAATGTAAAAAGCGACGTTAACAAAGCTGCACAAGATACAAAAGATGCTACCAAAAAAGCTGCTTCTGATGTTAAAGATGCATACAACAAAACTTTAGAAAATGCAAAAGCAAAGTAGTTAACCAGCATTATAATAATGAAACCGAAGAATACTCTTCGGTTTTTTTTGTATAAAAAGGGAAGCTATTAACTTCCCTTAACAATTATAAAAGTAGCCAATTGATTAATTAACCAATAGATTTTTAGTAAATGAAACGCCGTCTTTAACAATGTTCACAAGATATTTTCCTGGAGTTAAATTGTTAATTGACAGATTGATATTTTTAGAAGAAGATTTAAGACTTCCATAATTTTTAACTTCTCTACCAGCCATGTCAAAAATTGTAACACTGTAATTGCCATCATCAACAAGTTTGATATTAAATTCAGATTTAGCAGGGTTAGGATAGATTAAGGTATTTGCGCCAATTTTTGAAACATCGCTCACTGCTAAAGTTTTGGTTAGTTTAGTGGCTTGCAAGATGGTTCCGTCCGTTCCGTCAAGTAGTAGTAATACGGCACTTAATTTATCCACATTAAAATTAGATGGAATGCTGTAATTAAAAGTAAAATTAGCCGCCGAACCATCTGTAATATTTGTTGGGATTGATCCGTTTTGTCCTTTATATCCACCTAGAATAGCTCTACCAACGTGATCGTAAACCATTTGGTTTGCAGGGACTGGATTTGGTAAACTTTCATAGCCTCCCATTTCTCCATTGCCACCACCGGCATAATAGTTAGATTGTCTGTATCCGCTAGCCGTTCCTTTTACACCATCTTCTACAATAATAACAGATAGTTTGTAATTGGCATTTGGATTATTAATAAAAAATTGAGAGTTGGCGTTCGCAGTTAATTGTGTTCCATCAATATTAAAACTTCCTGATAATATAGCTGGTGCAGGAATAGTTCTTCTTGTAAGAACGTAATTTCCTATTGAGTTAGGGTTGATATCAACACCTTTTAGTTCTCTGTCAACATTCATCCCTGGAAATCCACCAAAAGCAGCGCCACTATTATATTCGGCAACAACCATTGGGTCGCCATTATGAACACCGATACTGATCTGGTCATCTGGATATTCTTGGTTAACTTGTTCTAGTGCAACCATCCCTCTAGGACACCAGCCGCACCATGTGCCTGTACCTTCTTCAAAAACGACTTTTTTTGAAATCTGCTGAGAAACAATGCTGTTTTGTAAGTTTATTGTATTGTCCGCAGGGTTAGAATCGGGAGTGTCGTTAACTTGAGTAATGGACAGTGTAATATTTCTGGTCATAACTGTAGGATCGCTAAAAGAAACCGCGATAGGATGGGTAACTTCTCGTTGCTGGCCTGCACTTAGATAGGCCGTGATTCTTTGTTTGCGTTCGCTTGTACCATCGTTCCAACTAATTTCAACTGAGCTGATGGAGTTGGTTCCTACATTTTTTATTGTAGCTTTAATGAAAGTTTCTCCGCCAGGTAGTAAAAACTTGTCGAGTTTAGCACTTACAATTTTAACATCGTTGGTTGCAAAAACATTTTTTGATTCTACATTAAAATTAGTCCCATTGTCTGGGAGGTTCATCGTACTAGCATTAGCAAAAGTAGTTATGCATAATGCTATTGCTAAAAGATAGTTTTTCTTCATAATAAATTTATTTAGATTATTTTTTTAAACCTATATTAAACTCAAAAAGATATGTTTTTTCCATAATGAAAAAAACATATCTATAAAGTATTACTAGACAGAAGTAATATTTCTGTTTAGTAATTTAAAATTACTTAACCAACAGATCTTTTGTAAAAGACACACCATCTTTTGCAATATTGATCATATATTTTCCAGGTAGTAAATTAATCGGAACATTGATATTCTTGGATGAAGAGTTCATTGTACCATAATTTTTCACCTCGCGTCCTGACATATCATAAATGCTTACTGTATATTTACCATCGTCAACAAGTTTGATATTGAATTCAGATTTTGCTGGATTAGGATAAATTAACGTGTTAGCTCCGATTTTTGAGATATCATTAACTGCGAGTGTTTTATTAAGTTTTGTCGCATTAAGGATGCTTCCGTCATTAGCATCGATTAATAACAATACAGCACTCATTTTATCGGCATTATAAGCCGCTGGAATTGTATAACTAAATGTATAGTTTGCAGTAGATCCATCTGTGATTGCTGTAGGAACAGATCCTGCCTGCCCTGCATAACCGCCTAACAATGCTCTACCGACATGGTCGTATATCATTTGTGATGCTGGGACAGGACTTGGTAGACTTTCGAATCCTCCCATTGGTCCGTTACCACCGCCAGCGTAATAATTAACTTGTCCATAATTAGAACTTGTGCCCTTCACGCCATCTTCTACTACTACAACGCCCATTTTGAAATTGGTCGAAGAATTATTGATATAGAATTGTGCGCTAACATTAGCTGTAAGTTCTGAACCAGAAATGGTATAATCTCCAGAAAGTTTAACTGGTGTAGGCAGATTTTTTCTGCTAATTACAAAATCGTTAATGCCTGCTGGTCCTGGATCTTCGTTCTTTAGTTCTCTATCGATATTCATACCTGGGAAACCAGCAAAAGCAGCTCCTGAGTTGTATGCGGCCAATACCATTGGGTCACCATTATGAACGGCTATACTAATTTGATCATTAGGATAGTCTTGGTTAACTTTGTCTAGCCCCACCATTCCTCGAGGACACCAGCCACACCATGTACCTGTACCTTCTTCAAGAACGACTTTTTTAGCTACGAGTTGGGATGCTACAGAGGTTTTTGCTGTACCAGTATTATCACTTGGATTTGAATCTGTAGAGCCATTAACTTTAGAAATTGTTAAGCTAAAGTTTTTTGTTGTAATATCAGAGTAATTTACTTTTGTTGGATGCGCCACAAGCGCCGAAGCTCCTGGAGCAATATTAGTAGATACAGTCGCAATATGATCTGTTGTACCATCATTCCAATTTAATTCTAAGGAAGTAATAGTATTGGCTCCCATATTTTTAATATTAAACATCAAATCATTTTGACTTCCAGCAACAATGTATTTATCGATGGATGATGAAACGAGTTTAGCATTATTATCTTCTAATGTTTCTATTGAAAGATTGTCGAACAATAGATAATACATATCCGAAGTATTAAAGTGTCTAAAGGATAAATAAACTGTTTGACCAGCGTAGCTAGAAACATCTATAGCCACTTCTTTGATTCCACCTACAAATGGAAGCGTTTCTTCTTTAATAGGTGTTGTGGCAAGCACATCCGCTGCAACATTAGTTGGTGATAAGTAAATTGCATAATGCTCGGAACCATAAGATCCGTTGTATGATGCCACTTGGTATTTTAAGAAAATGTTATTAACACCAGTAGGTAAGGTTATGGGCGTAGAAGTAACCAAATTGTTGGGCGTCAACGGAATGTTTTGATAGGAGTATGATCCTAGCGTTCTGGTACCTAAGCCAGCACTTGGATAAATATTACTAGCATTGGCTACGAAGAACTTTTTCCCATCGCCATCTAGGTCGGTGTTTGTCCAAGTGTTGAAATCTAAAGATTCAAAATTTTGCGAATAATGCACCTGTGCACTAAGCGTGTTGGCGAGCAAAAATGCTGCCGCTACAGTGTAAAGTTTTTTCATAAAAATATTTTGTGATTTGGTTGTGTGTTTTGGGTTGGTGGGGGAAATTATTTCTTCATAATTTTTTGAGTTTGGTTTTTACCGTTCGCATTTTTAATATTCAAAATATAAACACCAGTTGCTAAGTTTTGAACATTAACCTTGTTATCTCCAACTTTAATATCAGAATTCAAAACCAATTTGGAATTCATGTCAAACAACTGGAAACTCGTATTGATTTTAGAATTTAATTCTAAAGAATTGGTAACGACTGTATTTTTAACTAAAACATCTTTAACAGCGTTAACATCTGTTACTGCAAGATTTTTGTCATAGATATATTTTACACGAATTGGCGTTCCTATTTCGTTGTCAAACGCATCTACTTGATAGAATTTGAAAGAAGCACTCATTGGCGCATCATAATCTTTTTGGTTCCATAAGAAGTCATTATCTCCCGAGTTAGAGCCTGGTGCGATAACGTAACCTTCTGGTGGGTAGTTAAAATTAAGCATTACGAAAGGCATACAATATCCACCGAAACAGAACTGGAAGCTATCGCCATCGCTATTTTCTAGAGATTCGCAGATCATTTTAACTTTGATGTCTTCTGTAGTTGATGAATTGATTACTCGGTAATACATTTTGCTGGCATCATCATCAAAAGTATTAAAGGAGAATACTGCGCCATCGTTAATAACTGTACCGTCGTGTTTTTTGATAAGCATTTGTGCATTGGATAATGCAAATCCTAAGAATGTTGAAAGGATAAAAAATTTCTTCATAACTCTACTTTTTATAAATTGTTTTACGTTTTTTATAATGTTTCTAATGCGTTTGTTGTGTTAGCCATTGCTTCACGAACATTCAACACTTCGTTTTGCGCATTCATAACGGCAACGATTATTTTTACATTTTCTTTATTAAAATTAGCTGGAATGGTATAGCTAAAGTTTTTGAAATATCCCGTGTTGTTTTGAGAATTAGCATTTGGAATGTTTTCGCCTTTTATAGGCGTTAATGAGGCTCTCAAAACATTATGATTAACATAATTTTCGATAATAGGAACGCCACCATATAAGATTGGTTTTCCACCAGATCCGTTGAAGTAGTTGTGTTGAGGGTAGGTAATTTTATCTTCCACAATATAAGCTACCAATTTTAGATTGTCATAGTTGTCCGCAAAAGCTAGGTTGTACTCACCAGACAAGGTATTGCCTTCTAGTTTTGATGTAATCGCGATACCAATTTTACTATAAGCTTTTATTAAAGATATCGGAAAAGAAACATCCGCAAAATCATTATTCGCTGTGCTCCAGTTCTTTGTACGGTTTAGCAAAATTGTTGGATAGGCCCAAATTTTTAATTCCGAAATAAGGGCTTGCGACGCTTCGCTTGTGAAAGGATCACTTCCTACATTTGGTCCATGGATGCCAAGAATTACTGCTTTGTCATTTTGTTTGATTAAATTATCAAACCTAACACTCGCAATAGGACAGTTACCACACCAGGTTCCTGTAAAATCTTCATACATGATACGATGTACAAAGTTAACACCTGTTAATGCAATCGCTTTTATGGATAAAACTTTACTTGTAAATTCTTTATAAGTTGCAGTAATCTTATAATCGCCAATAGCTTCTGGGATATAGGTGTTTTCGTCGATTTGTACACCATTAATATAGAATTTCGCTTCCGCAGTTACATCGTTATTAAGATTGTCTGTTAAACTAAATTTTACAGAATTTCCTAACAAAACCGCGTTTTCGCTTGAGGATAATTTAACAAAAGTTACCACATCTCTACCTTCATCACTTTCCGAGCCTGCACATGATTTTAGTAAAATAACAAACAAAGTTAGCAATAGTAATAGTTTCTTCATTTTATACGTAATTTCAAAAGATTTATGTAAAACTAAATATTTTTTCGTTTAATAGGAAATAAAATGATAAAAAAGTGAAAAAAAAATATAATAAACGATATTTGTAAAAAAAAATTAAGTTTTTGAATCTAGAATTAAATTTTTATTAATAGTTTAGTGCTTTAAAAAAATATATAAATCACATATTAAGTATTATGAAGAGATTTGCAATTGGACTAGCGATTATCGGCAGTACTTTATTGAATGCGCAAGCAATTGACAATATTGTAGCAAAAAACATCGAAGGAAAAAATGTTGCACTAAAGGATATGAATAATGAAAAACCTTTAGTAATGAGTTTCTGGGCAACTTGGTGCCTTCCATGCATGGAAGAACTAAATGTTGTTAATGAGAATTTGGAAGAATGGAAAAAAGAAAGAGATTTTGATTTTGTTGCGGTTTCTACAGATGACCCAAGAACTGTTGCTAAAGTGAAGACTGTTGTTAAAGGGAAAGGCTGGGAGTTTGACCAAGTTCTTTTAGATTCTTCTCAATCTATCAAAAGACAACTCAATGTTAACAATGTACCGACTACGCTAGTCTATTATAAAAACAAATTAGTTTATTCTCATGTGGGATATGTGCCAGGTGACGAAGTAACACTTTTTGAAGAACTAAAAAAATTGCAGTAATTTTTTAATATGAAGAAAAAACTACTCCCTATAATAATGCTACTAGGACAAGGTATGATGTATGCCCAGTTCAACGCCAGTTTAGAGTCTAATAATCAATATTATGTAGATGACAAAAAAATAAAACTAGCAGAAACCGAAGCCGACCAAAGATTCCGCTCCAACTCTTACTTAACCATGACTTATAAATATAAGCAATTTACAGTAGGAGCACAGGTAGAATCTTATGAGCCAAAAGCTTTACTCAATTATTCACCAGATTTTAAAAGTGTAAACCTTGGGACTTATTATGTTAACTATAATAACGAAAAAGGGGTTGATGTTACTTTAGGACATTTCTACGAACAATTTGGATCGGGCTTGGCACTCAGAACTTGGGAAGACAGACAATTGGGAATTGCCAACTCCTTAGTCGGTGGTCGCGTCAAATTATCTTTTGCTGATGACTTAGCAACGGTGAAAGCACTTTATGGAAAACAACGTGTTGGGATGGGGTTCGATCTTTCCAAAACCAGCGTTGCTGGTGTTGATGCAGAGTTCCAATTGGCGAAAGCTTTGGGATCGGATAAGTTTGATTCAAATGTTGGATTCAGTTTTGTCAACAAACATGAATCCGAAGATCCTAATTTTATAAATGCACCAGCAGACGTCAATATTTATGGTGTCCGTTGGAATAACGAATACAAAGATTTTTATCTAAACGCAGAATATCTTTATAAAACTAAAGATGCCATCAAAATGGCGTCAGCAGTGGATCCAGTTAACGTATATTCTGGAAATGCCATGAATGTTGTTCTGGGATTTGCAAAGACAGGTTTTGGTATTAGTGGAACGCTTCGTCGTTTGGAAAATTTCAACATCTATTCGGATAGAGAACGTATTGGCAATCAATACAATCAAGCTTTGCTTAACTACACGCCAGCACTTACAAAACAGTTTGACTATAGTTTAGCAAATATCTACGTTTATCAAGCGCAACCACAAATGACTTTCTTCCCACAAAGAAAAGCTGGTGAAATAGGTTCTCAGTTTGACATTAATTACCAGTTCAAAAAAGGCACAGCTCTTGGAGGAAAATATGGTACAGACATCGCAGTCAACTTCGCAAATTGGTATGGACTAAAAGGAAAATACCGTGTCTATGAAGATTATAGCACGGTGGAGACTAAGGCGTTGGATCTTGGAGAACGTTATTATTCAGATTTCAATGTTGACATTAGAAAAAAACTAACACAAAATTGGAATACGGCTTTAATCTATGTTTATCAAGATTATAATACCGACAGAATCCAAGAGACAGAAGGGCATGTGTACGCGACAACAACCGTTTGGGATAACTTATTCAAAATAAATAAAAATTCATTAAAGCTAGAATTACAGCATCAGTGGGCAAATTCGTCTTATAAAAATTGGGCGGCAGCACTCACAGAGTTTAATTTTAAAAAGAATTGGTCTATATTTGTAAGCGATATGTATAATTACGGAAACGATGACAAGGAAAAACAAATGCATTATTATACTTTCGGAGGAGTTTTCAGAAAGAATTCAACAAGAATTCAAGCTTCTTATGGACGTCAAAGAGGTGGGTTGATATGCGTAGGTGGCGTTTGTCGTATGGTTCCGGAAAATACTGGTTTTACGCTTAATATCAATACAACATTCTAGATTAATTTCTTAATATTTAGCAAAAAATGAATTTAAAGAAGATTTTATTATTTCTTTCCTTTATTTTTTCAGTTTTAGTCGTAGCACAAGTTCAGAATCCTGTAAAGTTTCAATTTGATGTTAAAGACTTAGGAAAAGGAGAGTATGAAGCTGTGTTAACTGCAAAAATGGAGGACAAATGGCATATCTATTCACAAGATTTGCCAGAAGATTCTGGATTTCCAACAGAATTTAAGTTGTCTTCAAAACAAGGAATTACAACAATAGGTAAAGTCTTGGAGGTAGGGAAGAAGCATGACGAATATTCCGAAGCTTTCGGGGCGCAGATTGTTTATTACGCCAACCAAGTTTTGTTCAAACAAAAATTTAAAGCTAAAAATCCTGATAAAGATTTTAAAGTTGCGGCAGAAATTACCTATCAAGTTTGTAACGACAGATTGTGTCTTGCGCCAACAACTTTAGAATTCGAAAAAGAGGTTAAAAGCACAACGCCTAAAGTTGAAGATGCTACAAAACCAGAAGAAGCACTTGCTACAACAGATACGGCCTCAGTGGCCATTCCAGAAGCTAATGGCGAAATGACAGTGGTGTCACCTGTTAGCACAAATCACGAAGAACAACTTAAAATTAACTCTTTGGATTTCAGAAATCCATTGACAAATTGTGGTGTTGTACAAGAGCATGCTGGTGGCGATAACAACTGGTTAATCTTAGCGTTAGGTTTTTTGGGTGGACTTATTGCCTTGTTGACACCTTGTGTTTTCCCAATGATTCCTTTGACGGTTTCGTTTTTTACAAAAGGAAGCAAAGACAAAGCAAAAGGAAAACGCGACGCTTTTATTTACGGATTTTTCATCTTATTAATCTTCGTATTATTAAGTATTCCGTTTCATATTATTGATGGTATTTCTGGAAATATCTTTAATCAAATCTCAACAAATATTTGGTTGAATATTTTCTTCTTTATCATCTTTATTTTCTTTGCATTCAGTTTCTTCGGTTATTACGAAATTACCTTACCAAACTGGGTTGCAAACAAATCATCAAAAGCAGAAGAAGCGGGTGGACTTATCGGGATATTCTTCATGGCTTTAACTTTGGTTATCGTCTCGTTTTCGTGTACAGGACCTATTTTGGGAAGTTTGCTAGGAGGCGTTGTTACAGGATCGTCCAATGTGCCGACTTTATTAACTTTTGCATTAGCAGGATTTGGATTGTCTTGGGCATTGGTATTCGGGCTGTTGGCATTGTTCCCGCAAGCATTACAAAGTCTTCCAAAATCAGGTGGCTGGATGAATACTGTGAAGGTTGTTTTAGGATTTATCGAAGTCGCTTTGGCTTTAAAATTCCTTTCAAAAGCAGATTTAGTTTCTAAAACTTTCTTATTAAAAAGAGAACTTTTCATTGTGTTATGGATTGTCATAACTATTGGATTAGTCCTTTATTTATTCGGGAAAATAAGATTCCCACACGATGATAAAGAACCGAAGATTTCTTTAGGAAGAAAATTATTAGGTGTTTTAGGTTTAGGATTTTTAGGATATTTAATTTATGGTCTTATCCCTTCTGACAAACCAAAACTTCAATTGTTAAGTGGCATTCTTCCTCCGATGAATGTAAGTTATTTTCATAATGAAGAAGATGGCGTTTTAGGATTAAAACTGCATCATAATTATTTCGACGCTTTAGAAGAAGCCAAGAAACAAGGCAAACCAGTACTTATCGACTTTACAGGTTATGGTTGCGAAAACTGTCGTAAAATGGAGGAATTCGTTTGGAGTCAGGAAGATATTTTGCCATTATTACAGAACGATGTTGTGATTGCTTCAGTATATGTTGATGACAAAGAAGAATTGCCAGAAGCAGAGCAAATGAAAATTGATATGGGTGGCGGTCAAATGAAGAAAATTAAAACCATTGGTGACAAATGGTCCATGTTCCAACAGGTGAATTTTAATAACAATTCGCAGCCACACTATGTATTGGTAACGCCAGACCAAAAGGTGATTAACACGCCAGTATCAGGCTATATGCCAAAAGATGATTTCAAGAAATTCTTAGAATGTGGAATCAATTATTATAAAAAGAATTAATTCTTGATATAAAGTTTAAGTTTAAGTGAAATCCGCGATTTTGGTCGCGGATTTTTTTGTTTTTTTTAAAACTAAAACGAAATTTTGAAAGTGTTTTATTTTAAAGTTAGACTTTCTAAGAGATTGAATATTTAGATTCTTTCCAACTCATCGCCGCTTATCACCGTTTTGAAAGTACCGTAGTTAACTGTGATTTTATTTTTATTAATCATCTCAATCGTGCCAACACTTGTACTTCCAGCGATACGAACACGTTGTCCAACTTTCAACCAAAGCGCACGTTCTTTTTGACGTTTTTCTTCTATCTTTTCGTTGGTTTCAGCAATTTTTTCCTGAACTTCTTCTTTCTTTAATTGCTGTGTAATTTTGCGTTTTACAACTTGTAGACGTTTGCTCTCATCTTTGTCGGCACCTACTTTTCGGAACTTTTCTTGTTCCAAAAGTTTTACAAAATCTTTGACAACTTCTTTTCTGGATTTTCCTTTGGTATAGCTGTCTATAAAGTTTTCTACTTTGTTACCGAATTGTAATTTGCGGTGTTCCTCTTCATATAATTTTTGAAAATTAAATAACTTTTGTTGCAATTGCTCATTCAGTTTATGAAGATTGTCGCGCTTGTCTTCTACAGACTCTTTGCGTACGGTAAGATCCGATTTTAGTTTTTCTACTTCGTATTTTTCTTGTTGTAGTTTAACAATGGTCTTGTCAAGATTAACGATGTCGTGTTCTACTTTTTTCTTGGCGTTATGAATGATAAATCTCGGGATTTTGTTTTTCTCAGCCACTTCAAAAGTGAACGAACTTCCTGCCTGGCCAATTTCCAGTTTGTACATCGGTTCCAAAGTTTCTTCATCGAAAAGCATCGCAGCATTTATCGCGTGTGGAAGTTGCTCGACAACCAGTTTGATGTTGGTGTAATGCGTCGTGATAATGGCAAAACTTTTCTTTTCGTAGAAAAATTCGAGGAAACTTTCTGCCAATGCGCCACCTAATTCTGGATCCGAACCTGTGCCAAATTCGTCAATTAATAGCAAAGTGTTTTCGTCGGCTTCGCGAATGATACTCGCCATTTTTTTAAGACGTGAGGAATAGGTGGAAAGATGATTTTCGATGGATTGATTATCGCCAATATCCGTCATTAATTTGTCAAAGAAAAACATCTCACTTTTTGGATGTACAGGAACTAAAATCCCTGTCTGAATCATGAGTTGCAACAATCCTAAAGTCTTTAGCGTAATCGATTTTCCACCAGCATTGGGACCAGAAATACAAATGATTCTGTTGTGGTCTGACAATTCTAAAGTTTGTGGAAAAATGGCTTTATTCTCAGCCGTATTTTGTAACCATAATAATGGATGAAAAGCATTGATAAGCTTTAGACTTTTATGTCGATTTATCTTTGGTAAAACACCATTGATGAGTTTCGCAAATCTCGCTTTGGCACGTATGATATCGAGATTGAAAATATATTGTTGATAGCTTTCTAGTTGTGGTTGAAAGGTCGATAGCTCAGCAGTAAGTTTTCTAAGAATTCTGTCGATTTCCTTTTTTTCTTCCTCTTCATTTTCACGCAGTTTGAACTGGTGTTTTATAACGCTTTCTGGCTGGATGTATGTAATAGAGCCTGTCTTGGAAACACCTAAAGTTCTTCCAGGAACCCGTTTTTTATAACCCGATTTGATAGCTAGCACACGTTGGTCGTCTATAATACTTTCGCGGATATCATCCAGAAAATCGCCTTGTGCTAAAGCGGACAAAGCTCTGTTAAAATTCTCCTGAATGGCTTTTTTGGCATGTTGAATTTCCGAGCGAAGTATTTGTAGATCCGAAGAAGCATCGCTTTTGACTTCGCCAAATCGGTTGAAAACTTTGTTGACTTTTTCAATAATTTCTTTTTGAAAATCCAAGTCTTTGACATCGTTATTGAGAATTGGAAAAATATCAATCAGCTTTGGAAAATAGTTTTGAAGTTTTCCGACTTGTTCTGTCAGATTTTTAATTTTAATAAAAGCATGATTGTCTAGTCGATAATTCTCGATGTGCATGACTTTTAGTTCGGCTTCAATATCTTCATATTCATCAAACGGAATCGCGTTGTCACTTTCATAAGAACTTAAAAATTCTGATGTTTTTTTCAACGACAATTCGGCTTCATCTATTGGCATTGGTTTTAGATGAAGGATGTTCTCGGATATTTTTGGAGAGTAGGCGAGTGGCGCGATTTCGGCCAACAAACGTGGAAACTCTAATTCTTGTAAATTTTCTGAACTAACTTGCACCATGCAAAGATATAAAATGATGTTTATATTTTGTGAAATTGTATGCTTGTCGCATTTTTTATTTAATCATGTATAAATATAAAAGAGCTGCTCCCGAAAGAGCAACTCCGAAACGTGGAATTTATATAAAGTGTGTGTTTTTAATTATATCTTAGCATCGAGACAAAACTGTAATGTTAAGTCATCTTTCACGACTACCATACCGCCCATTTTCTTCGGTGGTGTGATTTGAAAGTCACTGAATTTTACGTTCTTTTTTGCGCTAAGCCTTCCGTTTTGGTTTGAAAAATTAATCTGATACTTCTGCGTTTTGTTCATAATCTTAACTTCCACATTCGCCAGATATTGATTGTTACTGGTTTTTGAGAAGTTGAGGAACTTCACGTACATATTTGGAAATTGTTTTTCGGATAATGTTTTTTTGAAGTCGTTGGTCATCACTCGATTTTTACAATCGAAGCCACCAACTTTGATTTCCAATTCGGGAAGCTGCGTATCTACGAAGCTAAGTTTTTGGCTTTCACCCGAAATGTCATTAATACATTTGAAAGCGTTGACATTGGTTTTGCCATTTATTTCTATAAAATTTTGCTGACCATAAGTTTTTAATACACCAAAGACAGCAAACAATAGAATGTGAAAAATTTTCATCATGAAAAATTTAAAAGAAGGGGAAAGTCTTAGGGAATTTCCCCTTCTAGTACAAACAATATAAACTATAAAAAATCTAGAATGAAATGGCTGCTTCTAAAACAAAACCATTAAATTTTCCGTTGTGCAAAATGCTTGCAGGTGAGTAGCCATCATATTTCTGACTAACATATTCTGCTTTCGCCATGATATTTTTTGTCATGAACCAACCGCCACCGATGTTGTAACGAGATACTTCTACATCTTCTTTGGTTGCTAGTTCTCCTTTTACCATGTTGTAACGTCCGCCTAGGTATAGGTTTTCGTTATTTCCGAATCTGTAAAGCAATTCAGCACCATATTGATTCCAAGTTCTTCTGTCAACCTCTGCGAAGTTTCTACCAGAAGAAGTTTCGAAGATTCCGAAGAATTCTAAACCTTGGTATTTCACAAATGGGTTAATCATAAAACTGGTCATTTTATTTTTGAAATCTGGAACAACTTGACCTGATTTGAAGTTGGCAGAAGAAGTTGCTGCTGCGTTTTCCATCACAAAATAGTATCTAGAACCTGCTCTGTCGCCATCGTAGAAATCTAATCTTTGTGTTTGCGCTGCGTTATAAACGGAACCTGTTAAACGTACTCTAAGGTCGTCGTTAACTTGTTTGTCATAACCCACTTTTGCATATACAGAAGGACTTGTTCCGCCAGTTGCATTTTGGTTAAGTCGTCCATTGGTAACACCAGCCATTCCTAAGAATCCATTTCTTTGATAGTAAACTTCTGCGAAAACCATAGTTGCATAAGCATCCATAAGGTAATTTCCTACAAATGGATTACGAAGCGTGTAGGCATTATCACTTCTTCTAAAGTGCGCATCACCGTAGTTGATTTCGTCCTGACCTACTTTGATTGTAGCATATTTCATAAAATCGCCTAAGAAGTCTTTTTTAATAAAATCTAATTTGTCGATTTGTAAATATCCACCTTTCACATAAGTTTCGTTGTGGTGTCTTGATGAAAGGAAAGTTCTCAAATGTAAGTTAACACCATCGTACAAAGCTACATCAATGTCTAAGTTAGCTGTAGGAAGGTTAAAGTTATTTCCGATATTGTATAACTTAGTTGCAGGAACCGATGGGTCTGCGCCGCTTTCGTGTTTAATACCTTGGAATTGTAGAGCAAATGCACCACCAACTTTAACTTTCAACTTTTCAAAAGTCGTGATAGAATCTTTTGGACTTTCGAATTGGTTGATACCATGTTGGTCTTTTGGACTGAAGTTATCAAACTTTTGTTCTTGTGCATAAGCTAATCCACTGAAGAAAATTGCACCTAGGGCTGTTGCTTTTAGTATTGTAGATTTCATAGTTTTTTGATTTAATTGTTTATAAATAGTTGAGTTAAATATTATTTAGTTGTTACATTAAAGTTGATGTTTATCTCATCTCCAGATTTTATGGTTCCCATCATCACACTTGGTGGTTTTATCCCGAATGTTGTCATCTTCATTTTTGTACTACCTTTTATAACATAAGAATTGCCATTTTTTGTAACACTTACAGGAATACTGATATTTTTTGTAACATTGCTAATGGTCATATTACCTTGTATCGTCGCAGTTCCTGATGTCGGCAGGCTAGCTGCTGTGAAAACGATATCTGGATATTTCGTCGTGTTCAAAGCTTTGTAAGCATTTTTATCCAATGATGAGTCTTTGCTCTTTAAGCTCGTTGCTTTCATTACGAATTTTACATCCTCGATTTTGTTACCATTAACATCACCTGTAAAAGTTGACTGCGTGGATGTCATATCCCATTTGTGTAATGTTGATGTACCATCAATTTTTATATTAGAAGATTGTTGACTTATTTTTTGTGCATTTAAAAAGTTAGCAGAAAGTCCAAGCATTAATGCGCCAACCAAAACTCCAATTTTTGTAGATGTATTTTTCATATTTATAATTTTTTATAGTTATTATTGAATTATCTTTGTTAATTTTCTAATACAAAAGTATGAATAATTGATATTAAGATGAAATTATTGAGTATGATAAATATCCTAACGATTGTTAGTTTTTGTGTTATTATTAATATTATATTTAAATAATTAAGAATAATTAATAAATTAATCAAATGTTTGATAAAGCAGCTAAAAAATGTTATTAGATGTTGAATAAAAAATAGTCATTCTTCAATGAAGCTAATTTTTTCTGACAAAAATCAATCTCTAAAGTCTATTTATTATTAAGAATTCTCGTAAATTATAATAAGCTTGTTTTTTTCTATTCTAAACAGAAACTACATATAAATACAGCTTGCTGCATTTTATTATTTTTAAACAAATAGTTTGTATGCGAAATAAAAAGAATAGCTTTGTATTCCAATATGTACGTTATGATGAATTTGTCGGATCATTTATGTTTCAAAACTTATGTACTTTCTCGATACTTGACCAGTTTGTACAACACTTTTCTGGATGAGATATCTTTGACTTATCCGCAATATTTGGTGATGCTGGTTTTGTGGGAAAACGGCAGTATGCGTATCACTAAAATTGGTGAGTTTTTGCATTTGGACAAGGCTACGCTAAGCTCATTACTTAAACGAATGGAGAACAACGGCTTGTTGACGCGTGTTCGCAGCTCTTCAGACGAAAGAATCGTCCAGATAAGTTTAACCGAAAAAGGAGCGAAGCTCAAAGAAAAAGCAAGTCATATTCCTTTTGCCGTTCAGGATTGTCTTGGGCTTCCAAAACTTACAAAAGATCAACTCATGTCCAATCTCGACGACATCATCATCAAATCAAAAAAATAAATCATGCAAAAGATAGGAATAATAGGTTGTGGCTGGCTCGGATTGCGACTTGCAGAACATTTGTCACCACGATTTGAAATTTATACCACGACAACCTCAATCGATAAAAAAGAAACTTTGGATGCTAAAGGATTTCATCCCACTTTAGTTTGTTTTACAGATTATCAACAGACCGAAAAAACAGAATGGAATATTATTTCGGATTTGGACATCATCATTATTACGGTACCTTTTTCTGAAAAAACATGTTGTGTCAGCTCTTTATACAACAGGAGTCAGAATTTGCATGCCTTTATTGGAGATTTTAAAGGATTGATGTTTTTCATGAGTACTACAAGTGTTTATCCCAATTTAGAACAAGAATTTGTGGAAGAAGATGTGCCTCTTAATCAGGTTTCAGGGGAACGCATGATGAAAGAGAAATTTCCACAAATTAATATTTTACGTGTAGCAGGATTGATGGGCGACAACCGACTATTGTCCAATTATAATATTTCGAATTTGGATGTGTCGGTTAATCATATTCATTATGTGGATATCTGTTCGGTTGTGGAAAAGATGATGGCATTAAAATCTCAATCCAAAGTTTATAATGTCGTTGCACCACTTCATCCGAGTAAATCTGAAGTCATTAACGCTCAAAAAAATAAGCCTTACGCCGAAGAATCCGGGCCAAAAGGAAAACGAATTTCATCTGCAAAATTAGTTGCTGATTTGGACTTTGAATTTCAATATCCAGATCCGCGGTATTTTCATTTATAATTCAAGATTTGCAAGAATATTTTTTAATCATAAAATTCCTTAGGATATTCCACCATTCCGCTGATGTTTTTCAGTCCATTTTCCTCGAGTTCAATCGCCATACAATTTTCATCGGGAACATCAAACGGTAATTTGATATTAAAAGATTTAGCAAGTTTATAACCAAATCTTGGATAATAATTTTCGTGACCAAGAAGAATTATGGACTTAAAATTCAATGCCTTTGCTTTGTCGTGTGCATAGCTTATGAGAGAAGCTCCAATTCCTGTATTTTGAAGTTTTTGTAATACAGCAACTGGAGCTAATGCAAGAGATTCAAACTCGTTTTCGGAATTTTTAATCTTCAATTTTGTCAATAAAATATATCCAACAATGCGTTGGTCAACTTCTGCAACAATCGATAATTCAGGGATGAAATTTTCAGATTTTCTTAATCTTTCTACAAGAAATTGCTCTTGATGATCGGACTGGATTTCATTTTCGAAGGCATTTTTAATGAGTTCAAAAACCTGTTCGTAATCCTTTGAGTTTTCTTGTTTTATTTTCATTTTCTGAATTTCAAATTTTGTTTTTAGCGCAGCATAATATCACCACCATCAGCCATTAAAGTCTGTCCCGTCATGTATTTGCTGTCTTCACTAAGAAGGAAAGCTACAATCGGCGCAACGTCATGTTGTGGATCTCCAAAACGTCCCAACGGTATTTTTTCGACCACATGTTGGTAATCTTCTGGGAAATTTTCTTTCCAATTTTTGACACCTGCGGTAAAAGCTAAAGGACAAACGATATTTACCCGAATATTATCCGCAGCCCATTCGGTTGCTGCCACACGACTCAAACCCCGAATCGCTTCTTTTGCCGCTGCGTAACTCGCCTGAAATCTGCTTCCTTGCAATGCTGCGCCCGAACCGAAATTCACGATAGCACCTTGCGATTTTTTGAGTTCCGGATAAGCGGATTTCATGAAATTAAGCGTGGCGTTAAATCCTGTTCCGAAGGAAATCGCCCAATCGCCCTCGGTAAGATCCATGAGTGGTTTTTGTCTGGAAACATGCGCATTGTTCACCACGCCGGTTAGTTTTCCGAATTGGCTTACGGCAATGTTTACGGCTTCATCGGCAACCGATTTTTGAGAAACATCTCCTTTTAGGAAAATAACTTTTCCCGGATTGTTTTTTTCGATTTGTGCGCCTGCTTCTTCATTCACATCTACAGCAATTACAGAAGCGCCGCGCTGAACAAGTTCTTGGGTAATGCCACCGCCGATTCCCGCAGCACCGCCGGTAACGATGATGACTTGATTGTTAAGTGTATTCATCATAATGGAATTTTGTTTTTAAGTTGGATTAAAGTTTTACGGTTTTTTTTGAGTTCTATTTTAATTTCGGAAAATAGGTGTTTGTTTTTAATGACAATCATTTTCGGTAACAGCTTTGGCTTCTAAAAGATTGGTAACATTGTAGACACTTTCGTATTTTGCTGAAAAACCGTCATTGGATTTTCCTTGGTCTTGCGCTTGTATTTCAACAAAAATTGGAGTGTAAGGTTTTTGATCTTTGGTGAGCTGGCTGTAAACGTCTTTTATTTTTCCTGTTTGATCGGAAATCCAATAGAGCTTATCGCTTCCACAGGCTTGGAAAGTCCGAACTTCATGACTGAAAACCAATTGTCCTTTTAGGTTTTTAGATTTTTGCTGAGATTTTGTGTTTACTTTTTTGTAGTTCAAAAGTTGCATTTTATCTTTTAAAACCAATTCTTTGTCATTCAGTTTTTGGATGAAATAAATTTTGGAGTCGATGGAAGACTGTTTGTTACCGATGCTTTTTGCGGTCAAAGTAAGTTGGTTGCCCTCCACGCTCCATCTTTGATACAGTAAAGTTGACATAGTATCCGATTGGGCCGTACCGTCGCCAAACAAGCTAAAATTCAATGCACTTTCTGATTGGTCTTCCCAAGAACCGATAAGCATTTTTTTGTTGTTCTCTGTTAATTGGTCGGTTGATATTTGTTCATTAACCGATTGATTGCCATTGTTCTGAATGTTTTTGCAAGAAGAAAGAAATAATCCACTTCCCAGAAGAATCGCGAAAATAGGTTTGAAATTGAATGTCATTTTTACATATTTTGATTGATAAAACAGTTTCTGTTGTTGCTTATAATAAAGCAGGAACAGTGCCAATCTTCATTTGTGAGAAAGAAAATAATTCAGTAAAATAGAGTGTGTAATTCCTTTCTTGCTTTCAGCCAATTGTGTTGAATTTGTGTCAAACTTTAGTTAGTGCAGAGCCTTTGTGGGCGGCAATATGATCCGATTTGTCGCTTTTTATTTCGTATTGCGGATCAGCAGCTGTGGCATGATGCGTGTAGGTTTTGTATTTAAAATCTGTTGTGTGTATTTTGATAATCGTTCCCGAAACAATACCCGCTTCCGAATTCCATTTTACCTTGTCGCCAACTTTAAATTTTGTTTTCATAATGATTCTTTTGATTGATGAAAAGCTAAAAGATATTTGTCAATATAGTGTTGTTTTTCTTTGGATTTGTATTGTTGAATGTAGCGTGGATGTTCTAAAACTATTAAGCGGTCAAATAGTTTGACTTCTTGATTTAGTTTCTGAATAAAATTGGCATTTTTCTTTCCAAGAACATAGACTTCGGAAGTGTTCAACCCTATGTTGATGTGCTGCTGCAAATATGTTATCATGTAATCTTTTACGTCGTCGAACAAATCTTTATCATCATAATAATTGGCATTCAATAATTGTCCTTTTTTTGCTTCCCGAACAATAGCCAATGGAAAAGGCGAGTTGATATAAAAATCATTATAAAAGTCTTTTGCTCCACCATAAGCAGCAATCATCTCGTACATGAAAACCGAGGAAATTTCATGGGTATGGGCCGATTGCATTTTTATTCCACAAATACTGTCCAAACGTTTTGTATCGGTAAACGGAATTCCTGTTATTCCTGCACCATGCCGACTAGGATTGATACCAATAATAAATTTTCGTTCTTTGTTATCGTTGTAATATTTATGATAAAAAGCTTGCATTACTTTTAAAGTTTCTGGATTGTCCATATAAGGATTCATTACCCGAAAAGTTTTTGGGAGTTTTCCTGTATATTGCAAACTGCAATTAAACGCAATTACTCTATCTGCAAATGTTTTTGACAATTTTATAGATGTTTTTTTGTTATTATAATTAGTACATTTATTATGCCACAAGACTTTTATTTTGTTGTAACAAACTAGGCTTTAGGTATTTTGCGTTTAGGAAAGTGCTATGTTTCGAACAATGCCATGAAAAGTATCAAAATAGTATCAAAAGTTCTCATTATTTAAAGATTTTCTGTTTTAAAACTTTTCTTTAGGTTTCCCGAATATATTCTTATTCAAAATTCCTTAATAAAAAACTGAGGTTTCGCTGTGTTCTTAATCAAATCATTATCTCTGATTGGGTCACAAGAATTTAAATCAATTACTAGAAAAATGAACATAAAATATACTAAAAATTATATAGTCATTTTCCCTTAATGAATTTTTTTATCTTATGTAATCCTTGTAAATTTATAGCTGCAAAAGTCATCACAATATGATCGATCTGAAATCTATGTATTCTCAATCCCAAGAGCAAATTCTAAAGCAGTTTAACGTTCAGCAAGCCGAAGGCTTGAACGATCAACAAGTATTGCAAAACCAAAAAAAGTTTGGCTTCAATACCTTGACTGAAGAAAAATCCAAATCTGTTTTCAAATTGCTTTTGGAACAAGTGAACGATGCCCTCATTTATGTTTTGTTGGGCGCAGTGATGATCACTTTATTTTTGGGAGAATGGGTAGATGCCATCATTATTTTGGTGGTTGTTATTCTGAATGCTGTTTTGGGTGTTTATCAGGAAATGAAAGCTGGAAACGCCATTGCAGCGCTCAAACAACTTTCCAATCCGCACGCCATTGTTAAAAGAAATGGACAAACTTTCGAGATCAACACCTCAGATTTGGTTCCTGGCGATTTGGTTATTTTGGAAGCGGGACGAAATGTTCCTGCCGATATTAGAATCATCGAAGCCGCCCATCTTCAAATCGATGAATCTGCTCTTACAGGAGAATCGGTGGCCAGTCCAAAAACTGCCGAAGCTTTGTCCAGTAAAACAGATCTTGGCATTGGCAATCTTCACAATATGGCGTTCATGTCCACATTGGTGACGTATGGCAGAGGCGTTGGCGTGGTTGTAGGCACGGGAAATTCTACAGAAATTGGTAAAATCGCCACGATTATTTCTGAAGAAGAAGACCGCAAAACACCTTTGGAAATTCAATTGGCCGAACTCGGAAAAACTTTGGGTAAAATTGCTATTGGTGTTTGTGCCCTTATGTTTGGGATTGGATATTTTCAGGGGCGCGAGGTTTTCGAACTTTTCATGACATCGGTTTCTTTGGCTGTGGCTTCTATTCCGGAAGGTTTAGCCGCCATTGTGGCCATCGTCCTTTCGGTGGGGGTTACCAAACTGGCACGTCAAAATTCAATTGTCAAAAAATTACCAGCTGTAGAAACTTTGGGTTCGGTAAGTGTTATTTGTTCGGATAAAACAGGAACGCTTACTCAAAATAAAATGACCGTTACGCAATTTTATACTTTTTCTGATGCTTTAATTGATGATTTTTCTACTATTAAAACGAGTGCTTCCCAATGCTTAGCGAAAGGTATGTTTCTGGCTTCAGATGCCACTTTGGAAGATGATGTGGCAACGGGTGATCCTACGGAAATTGCTTTATTGATGTTTGCAGATGATTTAAAATTAAACCGTCAAAAACTTACGGATTCTTGTCCCAGAATTGGTGAGTTACCTTTCGATTCCGAACGAAAAATGATGTCCACATGTCATCTTTTAGCTGATGAAACTCGAGAAATTTATGTTAAAGGCGCCTTAGATTCTATTTTATTACGTTCTAAATATGTGTTGGAAAACGATGAAGTAATCCCACTGACCGATGTTCACAGAATGCTGATACAGGAAGCTTCAGAAAAAATGTCGGACCATGCGTTACGAACTTTGGCTCTGGCGTACAAACGGGAAAATTCGGATATTCCGAAAACACAATACGAAAACGATCTTATTTTAGTTGGTGTGGTGGGGATGATGGATCCGCCAAGATTAGAAGTAAAAGATGCCATTAACGAAGCAAAACAAGCCGGGATTATGACCGTGATGATTACGGGCGATCACAAAAATACAGCCATGGCTATTGCCAAAGAATTGGGCATTGCAACAGATAACAAACAGGCTATTTCTGGTGTGGACCTTCGAATGATTGCGCCAGAAAAATACAACGATACGGTAACGGAATGTCGGGTTTTTGCAAGGGTTTCCCCTGAAGATAAAGTGAATATTGTAAAAGCTTTTCAGTCCAAAGGAAATATTGTGTCGATGACGGGTGATGGCGTGAACGATGCGCCATCTCTGAACGCTGCCGATATTGGCGTTGCGATGGGAATTACCGGTACAGATGTGGCAAAATCGGCTTCGGATATGATTTTGGCGGATGATAATTTCAGTACCATTGTTAATGCGATTGAGCAAGGCCGAATTATCTTTAACAATATTAAAAAATCGGTTCTATTTTTACTTTCCAGTAATTTGGGCGAAGTAATTACCATGCTTATTGCGGTGGTTGCGGGAATGCCGATGCCATTAATTGCGACCCAATTGTTGTGGATTAATTTAATCACCGATTCGTTGCCGGCTTTGGCTTTAGGTTTAGATTCGGGAAGTACAGATGTGATGAAAGAGCAACCTCGAAAGCTATCCGAAGGTTTCTTTGCTAACGGCGGTGCCGCCAAAGTTTTAATCGCTGGAGTATTGATTGGTTTGGTGACTATTTTTGGATTTTGGCATGGCTACAATCAACACGGTTATTCTCCTTTTGATTCTAATGTTCCCCAAAATGTTCTTGAATATGCACGAACACTGGCTTTTATGACTTTGGTTTCTTGTCAGCTTTTCATGTCTTTGTCTTACAACAGCATTCACCACACTATTCTGAATGGCGGTTTGTTAAGAAATAAATATTTAATAGGCGCTGTGGTAGTGGGATTCCTAATGCAGACGATTGTTTTGTATATTCCTTTCTTGGCAGAAGCTTTTCATTTGCAGCCGTTGCATGGTGAAGGATGGCTTTGGATTTTAGGTTTAGGTTTAATTCCGATGCTTTTAAATGAAATGGTGAAATTATTTAGGAAATAAAATGTGGTTGTCTCAAAAGCCTAAAATTACTAGATTTTGTCATTTAGAACGTAACAAAGCATAGAATTTTATGTAAATTGAGGTTTAACTAGATTTAACGACGTTGAGCCTTCGGTTTCTCGTTCTTGGGAATGACAAAGTGTTTATTATGACAGTTTTTCAATGAATTTTAATCATATGCATTTAAAAATAGTGATTTCTAAAATTCAGTATTTAAATTATTAAATTGTCATCTACATAGGCATCGTTTAGGACGTAAGCCTCGGGAGGTGGGCATTTGTTTTTTTATTAACATTTTCTTCGAAATTTGTTGTGTAGGCATAAAAAATTAATTTTGATATTTTTTTTGATTTTAAAAATATCGGAGCCTTGTTAGGCCTTCGAGCTCTAACAAGGCTTTCTAATTATAGATAAAATATGCTACGGATGACTATTATGCGCCGCGGATGGAACGGTATGTTGGAGCTCGCGCCGCAGGCTCGGGCAATAGCTTTGAGGCGGCGCAGCGACTAGTGACAGCCGGAAATGGCGCCGTTAAAAAAAAGATAATTAATAGTTAAAATAAATTATTTGTAACCTTTTGGCAAACTTATTCGTATAATCTAATAGAACTCTATATTGAGGAATATCTATAATGAGACAGTTAAAAATTACAAAACAGGTTACCAATAGGGAAACCGCTTCGCTTGACAAGTATCTGCAAGAAATTGGAAAAGTTGAATTGATTACTGCCGACGAGGAAGTAGATTTGGCACAACGCATCCGTGCTGGCGACAGAGCCGCTTTGGAAAAATTAATTAAAGCCAACCTTCGTTTCGTCGTATCGGTATCAAAACAATACCAAAACCAAGGACTTTCGCTTCCAGATCTTATTAACGAGGGTAATTTAGGCTTAATGAAAGCTGCGAAACGTTATGATGAGACGAGAGGTTTTAAATTCATTTCTTACGCAGTATGGTGGATTAGACAATCTATCTTGCAAGCTTTGGCTGAACAATCGAGAATTGTAAGACTTCCGTTGAACAAAATTGGGTCTATCAACAAGATTAACAAAGCCTACGCACATTTAGAACAAGAAAATGAAAGACCACCTTCTCCAGAAGAATTGGCTGAAGTATTGGACATGAGCGAGGAAGACATCAAAGAATCTATGAAGAATTCTGGACGTCACCTTTCTATGGATGCCCCTTTGGTAGAAGGAGAAGACTCTAACCTGTACGACGTTTTGCGTTCTGGAGAATCTCCAAGTCCTGACAAAGATTTGATGCTAGAATCTCTACAAATCGAAATTGAGCGCGCATTGAATACTTTGACGCCGAGAGAAGCAGATCTTGTTAGATTGTATTTTGGTCTTGGTGGAAAACATCCTATGACTTTGGAAGAAATCGGAGAGACATTCGATCTTACAAGAGAGCGTGTTCGTCAGATTAAAGAAAAAGCTATTAAACGCCTAAAACACAACTCAAGAAGCAAGATTCTAAAATCTTATTTGGGTAAATAATTTTAACGATTTTAAATATTAAAGCCTCGACGAAGTCGAGGCTTTTTTGTTTTCTTAAAGATAATTATAGGCAACTAATTAGCAGCCTATAATTGATTATTTTTAAGATTCTAATAATTCCCTTTTTCAACATAATGAGCCGCAATTTTTTCGGTAAGTGCTACCACATTTGGTGTGTTGGTGTATTTCGTAAATCTTCTAAGTCCAGAAAGCATCATTCGTTGCTCATCACCTTCGGCGAAAGAAACAATGCCTTCTTTAGCTGCTGTGATAATGGCATCAACCGTTTTGTATAAATTCAACTGAGCCATTGCTGCTTCTACAGAATCTGGTGCGAAATGTTTTTCAGCTCTTAATACCGCTGATTCTGCCATGTAGATTTGGTTCAGGATTTCAGAAGCGTTTAACAATAAGTGTTGTTGTTTCTCAATATCCATCATGTATTTTTGAAGGGCAGCTCCAGAAACCATTAAGAAAACTTTTTTCAAATTGGCAAGAAGTGCTTTTTCTTCACTCATGAATGCTGAATAATCGGGAACATCGAAAGATGGAATTCCCATTAATTCTTTAGAAATAGCCATTGCCGGAGAAAGAAGATCCAACTGACCTTTCATGGCTCTCTTGATCAACAATCCAACGGCAAGAAGTCTGTTGATTTCGTTGGTTCCTTCGTAGATTCTTCCAATTCTGGCATCTCTCCAAGGCGCTTCCATTGGGGCATCTTCGGAGAATCCCATTCCACCATAAATTTGGATTCCTTCGTCCGCTGTTTTTTGTGTTAAATCCGATACGAAAACTTTCAAAATTGAACATTCAACGGCATATTCTTCAACACCTTTCAATTCCGCTTCCTGATGGTTCATTCCACCTGCAACCAATTCATCAATTTTGTCCTGAATATCTTTTGCAGCACGGTAAACTCCAGCTTCCGAAACGAAAACGCCAGTCGCCATTTCAGCCAATTTTTTACGAATCGCTCCAAAAGTAGAAATAGAAACATTAAATTGTTTTCTCTCATTTGAATATTGAAGCGAATGGTTTAGAATTCTTCTTTGTCCGTCCAAGTTTGCCGCACCCAATTTAATTCTACCCACGTTTAAAGCGTTGATGGCGATTTTAAAACCGTTATTTCTTTCTCCCAAAAGATTTTCCACAGGAACTTTCATATCGTTGAAGAAAACCTGACGGGTAGAAGAGGAACGGATTCCCAATTTGTGCTCTTCTTCACCAAAAGTCATTGAATTTGGATCTTCCAATTCGCTTCTGTTGATCACGAAACCGGTGATGTTTTTGTCATCGTCAATTCTTGCAAAAAACGTAAAAGTATCTGCAAAACCTGCGTTAGAAATCCACATTTTTTGTCCGTTGATGATGTAGTGTTTTCCGTCTTCAGAAAGTACTGCTTTGGTTTTTCCTGAATTGGCATCAGAACCTGCATCGGGCTCTGTTAAGCAATACGCCCCGAATTTTTCACCTGTTGCTAAAGCCGGAAGGTATTTGTTTTTTAGATATTCGGATCCATAAAGTAGGATAGGAAGCGTTCCAATTCCGGTATGCGCTCCGTAAGCTGTTGCTAAAGAACCATTGGCTCCAGAAGCTACGTCACAAGCCAAAACTGTAGAAACGAAGCCCATTCCAAGTCCGTTATATTGTTCCGGAACAGCAATTCCTAAAGCGCCCATTTCTCCTAATTTTTGCATGCATTCGTGGGTTAATGCATAATCTTTACTCTCGAAACGAGGGTTGTTTGGGATTACGTCTCTATCGATAAATTCGCGAATACTGTCACGAAGCATTCTTTGTTCTTCTGAAAGTTCTTCTAAAGTGAAGATTTCTGTTGTAGGAACTTCTTTGATAAGGAACTCGCCACCAATTAAATTTGCCATATGATTTTGTTTTTATTTGTAATTAATTATAGTTTT
Source organism: Soonwooa purpurea (assembly GCF_053891095.1). Lineage (NCBI taxonomy): Bacteria > Pseudomonadati > Bacteroidota > Flavobacteriia > Flavobacteriales > Weeksellaceae > Soonwooa > Soonwooa purpurea. Next base: position 98,987 of record NZ_JBSSMA010000003.1, on the reverse strand, counting down.
TTAGATGATAGACGGATAGATGACAGACGGATAGACTTTTATTGATTTAAAGTGTTTTGAAAAACCATCGTCGCTTTTTGAAATTCTTCGATTTTATTTTCAAAAATTTCACAATTTTCATCAGCTAGATATTTTCTGTGGGCAGCCAATAAAAGTTGAGTCTGAAGTTCGAATGAAGAACCTAAAGAAATATCTAAAAAATGACTGAACGATTTATTTGTTCTACTGGAACCTTCTGCAATATTTGAAGGGATTGATATTGAACATCTGTCCATTTGACTTTTCAAGCCGTATTTTTCATAAGCCGGAAAAGTATCCGTTAGATCCAAAGTGATTCTTGACAAGTCCATTGCCATTTGCCATATTTTTAATTTTTTAAGATTATGTCGCTTAAAATCACTCATTTTTTTCAATTATCTAATATCTCTTCGTCTATTATCTCCTTGTCTCTTATCCTTAAGTCTAAACTAAAGCAGTTCAAAAATCGAAGCCGCTCCTTGTCCGGTTCCTACACACATAGAGACCATTCCGTATTTGTTGCCGCGTTTTCTCATTTCATCAAGCAACTGAACGGTCAATTTTGTTCCTGTACAACCCAGTGGGTGACCAAGTGCGATTGCGCCGCCGTTGACATTCAGAATATCCGGATTTAAGCCTAATTCTTTTTTGATGGCTACGGATTGAGAAGCGAAAGCTTCGTTTAATTCGATTAATTCGATGTCTTTTAGTTCTAAACCAGCTTGTTTCAACGCTTTTGGAATGGCATAAATTGGTCCCATTCCCATGATTCTTGGTTCCAAACCTGCTGCTGCATAAGCGACTAATCTCGCTTCTGGTTCAAGGCCTAATTCTTTCACCATTTCTTCGGACATTACAATCACGAAAGCCGCACCGTCACTCATTTGAGATGAATTTCCTGCGGTAACAGAACCTCCGTTTGCAAAAACGGGACGAAGTTTAGCCAAACCTTCCAAAGAAGTATCGGCTCTTGGACCTTCATCTACCGAGAAATCGAACTTTTTGGTTTGCATTTTCTGGTTTTCGTCCAAGAAATTATATTCCACAGGAATTGGAACAATTTGGTTGGCAAATTTCCCTTCCGCATTGGCTTTTAAAGCTTTCATGTGAGATTCAAACGCAAATTGGTCTTGCTCTTCACGAGAAATATTGTATTGTTTTGCCACTTCTTCCGCAGTGTAGCCCATTCCCCAATAATAATCGGGGTTTGTTTTTGCGATATCCGTTTCTGGAACGGGTTTGTAACCGCCCATCGGAATATACGACATCGATTCTGTTCCACCCGCGATGATGCAATCTGCCATTCCGGCTTGGATTTTAGCGGATGCAATCGCAATCGCCTCCGAACCCGATGCGCAATATCTGTTCACGGTAACACCAGGAACTTTGTTGGTATTTAATCCCATTAAGGAAATTAAACGCGCCACATTCAAGCCTTGTTCTGCTTCTGGCATTGCGTTTCCAACGATGAGATCGTCGATTCTGTCTTTATCTAATTGTGGTACAGCCGCCATTAATTTTTCAATTACGGTAGCCGCCATGACATCGGGTCTTGTAAAACGAAGAGAACCTTTCGGCGCTTTGCCTACTGCGGTTCTGAACCCTTTTATGATATATGCTTGTTTCATTTTAGTTGAGAGATTTTTAGACAAGAGATTTGAGACTCTTGCCAGTTTTAAATAAGTTTTTTATTAATATTTTCTTTAAAAACGTAAATCATTTTTTGAACTTCATCGAGTTTATTCAATAAAGATTCATTGATTTCTCCAGAAATAAAATTCAATTTTTCACATATTATTAATTGTGTCTGAAGCTCATAGGAAGAACCATATGCAATATTTAAAAAATAATAAAATTCTTTTTCTCTTTCTCTTCCAGCTCCTTCAGCTATATTGGAAGGAATTGAAAAGGCTGCTCTTTTAATTTGTGAGGAAAGTCCATATTTTTCATCATTAGGCAAAGTTGCCAATGCTTTATAAACATCAACACATAAATTAATTGATTCACTCCAGATTTTTAATTTTTTAATATTATGCATAAACTTTTATTAGATTTAAGTTTTATATCACTTAGTCTCAAGTCTCAAGTCTTAAAGTCTCAAGTCTAATTACGAAGTGGTTTTCCATTTTGCAACATGTACTGAATTCTTTCCAAAGTTTTTCTTTCGCCACATAATTGCAGGAAAGTTTCTCTTTCAAGATTTAATAGATATTGTTCAGTAACAACAGTTGGTTCAGAAAGATTTCCGCCTACTAAAACGTTCGCTAGTTTGTCCGCAATTTTCTTGTCGTGTTCTGAAATGAAATTACCGGTTAACATTTGGTCGGTTCCTACGTAGAACATTCCTAAAGCATCTTTTCCAAGAACTTTTACAGTTTGCTCAATTGGTTGGGTGTAACCTTGTTCGGCCAATAATTTCGCTACTTTTTTAGCTTCTGCAATCTGACGTTTCTTGTCAACCACCACGATGTCTTTTCCTTTTTCAAGGATTCCCATATCGTAAGCCTCGTAAGCGGAAGTCGCTACTTTACCCATGGCGATATTCATGAACGCATCACGAAGACGGTTGTTTTTAACATCATCTGCATGGAATTCTCTAGATGTTCTCAACGCAAATTCTTTGGAACCACCACCGCCAGGAATGACACCAACTCCGGTTTCTACCAATCCGATGTAGGTTTCGGCAGCGGCAACAACACGGTCTGCATGCATGGTCATTTCGCAACCACCGCCCAAAGTCATTCCGTGAGGCGCAACTACGACTGGGATTGATGAGTAACGAACGCGCATCATCGATTTTTGGAAATACGCGATTGCCATATTCAAATCGTCCCAATCTTGCTCAATTGCCATCATCAAAATCATGGCTAAATTGGCTCCTACAGAGAAATTAGCACCTTGATTTCCAACTACCAAACCGTCGTATTCTTTTTCGGCAAGATCGATGGCTCTGTTTAATCCGTCCAGAACTTCGCCACCCAAAGAATTCATTTTAGAACGAATTTCGAAATTGATGATTCCATCACCTAAATCTAAAATGGCCGAACCGGAATTGCTCCAAAGGGTTTTGTTTTTTCTGATATTATCTAAGATGATAAATGCTTCCTGACCAGGGATTTGATCGTAGTTTCCTGTATTTTTATCGTAGAAAATACTTTGTCCTTCATCATTTACTTTATAAAAAGTTTCATTTTTTGCAGCTAAATCTTTCGCCCAATCAGAAACTTCGTAACCGGCTTCTTTCGCCAAATCAATTCCTTTTTGAATACCAATTGCATCCCAAATTTCGAATGGTCCATTTTCCCAACCGAAACCAGCTTTCATGGCATCGTCGATTTTATAGATGTCGTCAGAAATCTCTGGAACTTTGTGTGAAACATACGCGAACATCGCTCCGAAAGAAGCTCTGTAGAATTCGCCCGCTTTATCCTTTCCACCAATTAGAACTTTGAATCTGTCAATAGGTTTATCGATGTTTTTCGTTAATTCTAAAGTCGGGAAAGCTACTTTTCCTTGAGGTTCGTATTCTAAAGTGTCTAAGTTTAATCTTAAAATTTCTGATTTTCCGTCGGCATTTTTCACTTTCTTGAAGAAACCTTGGTTGGTTTTTGAACCTAAGAAATTATTGCTCATCAAGAAATCGATGTATGAAGGCATGGCGAACTGATCTTTGAAGATCTCTTGTTCAACACCGCTTTCACGAACACCGTTGGCAACGTGCACCAAAGTATCTAAACCAACCACATCCGCTGTACGGAAAGTTGCTGATTTTGGACGACCGATTACAGGACCTGTCAATTTATCAACATCAGAAATATTCAATCCTAATTTTTGGATGGTGTTGAAGATGTTCATAATCCCGAAAACCCCAATTCTGTTGGCGATAAATGCAGGCGTATCTTTTGCAAGAACGGTTGTTTTTCCTAAGAATTTCGCACCGTAAGTCATGTAGAAATCGACAATTTCTGGTTTTGTGTGCGGCGTAGGAATAATTTCTAAAAGTGGTAAATATCTCACCGGATTGAAGAAATGCGTTCCTGCGAAATAATCTTTGAAATCATCGCTTCTACCTTCTGTTAAAAGGTGAATTGGAATTCCCGAAGTGTTGGAAGAAACCAATGTTCCAGGCTTTCTGAACTGCTCAATTTTTTCGTACACCGATTTTTTGATGTCTAATCGTTCCACAACAACTTCGATAATCCAGTCGGTGTTTTTGATTTTCTTTAAATCATCGTCGAAGTTTCCAACTTTAATTCTATCTGCAAATTTCGGAGAATAGAGTAGCGCTGGACTGGCTTTCTGAAGTTTCGCAAAGTTTTCTGAAGCAATACGGTTGCGAACCACTTTGTCTTCTTTGGTAAGTCCTTTTTTCTGTTCAGCTTCAGTCAGTTCAAAAGGAACGATGTCCAAAAGCAAAACTTCTACACCAATGTTCGCAAAGTGTGCAGCAATCCCGCTTCCCATAATTCCGGAACCTAAAACTGTAACGTGTTTGATTCGTCTTTTCATTATAATTTTGTTATTTTTTATTATTTAGATCGTTTGCTATTTTAAGAATCGAAGACATTACTTCTTTGAAGACATCAAACTTCTCCTGCGGAATTGTTTCCATAACGCGAGTATTGAAATCCAGAACGACTTCTTTTGATAGATTTCTTGATTCGATACCTTTTTCAGTAAGTTTGATAATGACTTCACGTTTGTCCGTCGTAGTTTTTTCTTTATAGATGTAACCGTTATCTTCCAAAAGCTTAATGATTCTTGTTAAAGAAGTTGGTTCAATAGCCATTTTAGGGCCTAGATTTGTACTTCTTGTCCCTTCTTTTGGGTCAATTTTTAACAATGTCAAAGCTTGTACTGCTGTTGAATTGTATAAGGATGCTTTATCCGAATACATTTTTGAAACCGCTAACCACGCAGACTTAAGTAATAAATCTACACTTTCAACTTTATCTGAATTTTTCTTGTCCATAATAACCTTTAAAGTGATTATTCAAAAATAAGAAAATATATTATGCATGCATAGTATATTTCCGTTAAATAAATGTTAAATATTGAAAATCAACAGGTTATTTGTTATGCTATTCGTAATAAAATTTAAAATTGATTATCTAAAGTGTAGAATTTAAGAGTGTTTGTAATGAATTTTTAATTTCGGCTAAACTTTTGTGGGAAGTTGTAGAAAAATTAGAGATTACCGACCATTTGTCTTCTTTATAAGTAATTGAAAATGAAGATAAATCTACGTCAAAATTCTTTTGCAAAAAAGAAAATAGCAACTCTTTTTCCAATTGTGGCGCGTCGATTTTTGGAGAAACAAAATTGTGATTAACATTGAAAATATGCGGATCTAGGAAGTTTTTATTCTTTAAAAGAATTTCCTCTGTTAAACCCGATTGTAAGTTTTGATCGTGAATCCACCAAATTTTATCCGCAAATTCACGGGCTAATCGCCAGTCGTGTGATGAAAACAAAATCAGTTTGTTATGTTTTTTCGCCAAGTGACGCAATAGTTTCAGGATCATTAGTTTATTATCTTCATCCAAATGCGTTGTTGGTTCATCCAAAATTATCATGGGAGAATTCTGTGCTAAAGCACGACCAATAAACGCTTTTTGAAGATTTCCATCTGACAAATGTTGCAGTTGGGTATGACGATATTGTTCAAGCTCTAGTTTTTCAATAAGATTTGAAATGTCGTTTTTATCTGCTGCGTTAATTTTAAAATAATAAGGATAATGGATATATTTTCCGAAATTGATAAGTTCCTCAACGCTATAATTGTACGGAATATCAGCTTTGGAAAAGACAATTGCAATTTCTTCTGCAATGGCTTTTTTACTATAAGATTTTATGTTTTTAGAGTTTAAAAAAATATTACCTTGCAGAATAGTATTTTGTTTGAGAAGTGTTTTAATCAAAGTGGTTTTGCCGACGCCATTATTTCCCATCAACAGAACAACTTCGCCTAAGTGAAGTTCTGCATTAATGTCTTCTACTAAAGCTTTTTTGTAGCCGATGCTTAAGTTTTTTAAGTCTAAAAATTTTTCCATTACGCTAGATTTTTAGATTGTTTGACAAGCATTAAAAGGATGACAGGAATGCCAATAATTGATGTTATGATATTGATAGGAAATTGCGTTAATTCTGCTAAAACTGAAAAACTAAGCATGATAAAAATGCCTAAAACCATATTCAGAATCCATTGGTGCCAAAGTTTTGATGGATTATAAAGTAATCTGCAAAAATGTGGAACAACAATTCCAACAAACAATATAGGACCAAGAAAAGCTGTGACAGAAGCTGATAGCAAAGATGTGGCGATGATGATTGTGTATTTCAGTCGATCTAGATTAACACCTAGACTTTTTGCATAAGCCGCGCCGAAAGCATTTCCCATCAAAGGTTTTATGGATTTAAAACTAAAAAATAAGCCCAGCACAACAAATAAAAACAAAATTAAAAGTTGATCTCGACTTGCATTATTATTCGCTCCAAAAGACCATAAAATATAGTTTTTCAGGCTTTGACTTTCGACATAAAATTGTAAAATGCTGACAACTGCGCCTGCCAAAGCTGAAATTAAAAATCCAAAAATAATAATGAAAGAAGCATTTTGAAAACGTTTTGAAAACAAAATTAAAACAAGCATTAAAATCAAGCTACCGCCAATGGCTGATATGCTGATGAAGCTATTTTGTATAAAATCTGGCATTATCCAAGATTGTGAAAAAAAAAGAAAACAAGCCACTGCCAAACTCGATACCGATGTTATGCCTAAGACATCTGGTCCTGCTAAAGGGTTTTTAAAATATTCTTGTAATAAAAATCCACTACTTGGGATGGATATACCTGCTAAAAGCATGGCCAAAACACGATTGATACGGATGTCTGCGATCGCAGAATTGTCAGCAGTTTTATCGAAAAAATCCGACAATTCTAATGGGATATATCCGATATTAAGATTAACAACTACCGCCACAAGAATGCCGATGCCTAAAACAATACCGAGAATTCCAAAGCCTTTTGCCATACTTAATTTTGAATGCCAAAAATACGATTATTTAATAAGAAAAGACATCCAATTGGATGCCTTTTTTAGATTATTTTTTGCCAGTAATTTTATTTTTTTCTTTTTGCTCATTAATATTTGGAGTGAAATTGGCAGCCATCATCTTGTCAATCTTGGCATTTATTTCTTCCTTTTTCATTGAGCCCATATATTCGTCCACCATATTTCCGCGACGCATCAAGGTGAAAGGAATAGCTTCTCCATTCCAAGTGTCAAAATTTTGAGAGAAGAATTCGGGTGTCAAAAGACTCCCATCTAACAAAACGATATTGTTGCGAAGTCCGTATTCATCAGCGAAATCGCTAACTTGTGTTGGCCAATCCGACTTGTTATCCAGACTTACAAAAGTGAATTTAACAGGTTGATCTTTTAATTGTTCCATTTTTTCTTTGAAATGCGGAATTTCTATCATACAAGGTTGGCACCAGGTCGCAAAGAAGTTGGTTACATACAGCGTATCATTGGTTTTTGCAGATAGCAAAGTAGGAATTTTTTCAGGTGTTAATTCTAGTAATTCTCGATGCGCACCAAGAGAATCAACTTCTTGTGTACTGTCAATTGCTAAAGAATCTTCTGCGTTGTTTTTGTTTTCAAACTTCAAATCTTTATCATTTTTACATGCGATTAAAGATGTTCCTAAAATAAGACCTAAGACGTATTTTTTCATTTATTTTCTATTGATTAAACTCGGTTGTTGTTGATTTTTTGAAATTATACTTTGATAATTTTTGATTAATTTTGAGGCTATGACAGAACAAGTATTATCAGTTGGTAACCAGCCTCGGTTTTATCGGTTAAAAATAGTTAAAAAATTGGACTTGACCAAAGATAGTTTTCTATTAGGCTTCGGTATTCCTGAAGATAAGAAGGCTGTATTCGGTTATCAATCAGGACAGTATGTTGCTTTGAAGTTTAATGAAAATCAGCACGAAATAATTAATGATTACTCCATTACTACTTCCCCAAACGAGCCAAATTTTGAAGTTGCCGTTAAAATAAAATCTTCAGAAAGTTCTGCCAATGCTTTGTACCAAAATTATCAAGTTGGCGATGAGATTTTGGTAAGTCCGCCACAAGGACGATTTAGTTTGATCATAAAACCGCATGAGAAAAGAAGTATTTTAGCTTTTGCTGCAGGGATTGGGATTACGCCAATTTTCAGTCACATAAAAAATCTTTTGTATCAAGAGCCTAGGACAAGGATTTTTCTCTTTTATAGCAACAAAACCAAAGAGGATATTATTTTTTTTGATGAGTTAAAGCAACTCCAGAAAGACCATGCAGATCGTTTTTTTGTCTATTATTTTTTCTCTCGCCAAAAGCTTAATAATCCACTTTTAGAAGGGCGTTTAGACGAAAAAAAAGTCAAACTTATTATTAATCAAATTCTGCATTTGGACGACGAAGATGACGAGTCAACAATTTGGGATTCTACGGACAAAGTGGTGATTTGTGGTCCTGGCGATATGATAAAATCTGTCGCAAATGCCTGTTATAATAATGGAATCCCAAAACGCGACATTCATTTTGAATTGTTCGAATCTTTTAACGACAATATTTATCCGCAAGAAAAAGCTTTCCCGATAATCGAAAATATTAAGGTGAAAATAAAATACAATCATCTTATAAAAGACGATATTATTTTGAAAAATAATAAAGGGAAAATCCTGCAACAACTTTTAGGAATGGGGATTAATGTACCGTATTCTTGTAAATCTGGCGTGTGCGGAAGTTGTATTTGTAAACTGGAAAAAGGCGAAGTCGAGATGGAAGAAAATGAATATTTGACAGATAAAGAGTTGTCACAGTCCAAAATTTTGCCATGTTCTGCCTTTGCGATGAGTCAAGATTTATTTTTGGATTTTGATTTAATGGATTAATAATTTTTTCATTTTTAAAAAATTATAGTTAAATTCACTCCTTCAAAAAAAATGACGTTTAGCGGATCCTTTGTATGTTGAAGTTTATAAAATCTTTTTTCAAGACTATTTTTGTTAGCCTTGAACTGATTTTTTTGCTGATGATTTTAGCAAATTTCTGGGTATTCGCATTAACCAGTGGAAGGACTTATACCAAAATTAGCAAAGTGCCACCTCGCGAAAGTGCTTTGGTTCTTGGGACATCTCCCAAAATGAGATCGGGTTTTGCAAATCCTTATTTCACCGCAAGAATGGCTGCAGTAGGGACTTTGTATCATCATGGAAAAATTAAAAAAATCATCGTAAGTGGTGAGAAAAGTAAGAATTATGATGAGCCAGCCGCAATGAAAAAATTTTTGGTATATACAGAAGGTGTCCCACCAGAAATTATCATCGAAGATCCAAAGGGTTTTAACACCCACAAAAGTATTTTGCGTTGCAAAGACATTTATAAACAGTCCAATGTGATTATCGTTTCACAAGGTTTTCATAATCTAAGAGCTTTGTTTTTTGCACGAAATAATAATATGAATGCTTTGGGATTTGACGCCCAAGATGTTACTAAAAATGAAAGCTTTTATAGAAATCATACCCGAGAATTTTTAGCAAGAGTTTTGGCAGTTGTTTATTATGTTTTAGGAATTTCACCGAAAGAGAACTAATTTTTGTACGTAAAATCATGTTTTTTGTAGCTATTTCTTTTGTGCTGAATGTGATTTTTAAATTAAATTTGTAAAAAATCAAAATATGCTTGTCATTGGAATTGCCGGAGGAACAGGATCTGGAAAAACCACAGTCGTTAACAAAATTCTTCAACAGCTTAATGTAGAAGGCGTTAACGTTCTCTCGCAGGACAATTATTATCACGATAATCCACATTTAACTTTAACAGAACGCGAAGCTTTAAACTACGATCATCCGAAGTCTATCGATTTCGAATTGTTAACACAACATGTTCGTGCGCTAAAAAATAACCAAGCCATAGAACAACCTGTTTACTCGTTTGTAACACATTCCAGAACGGGAGATCATGTTTTGGTAGAACCCAAAAATGTGTTGATTGTAGAAGGTATTTTGGTGTTGACCAATAAAGATCTTCTTAAAGAATATGATCTTAAAGTATTTGTTCATACAGATTCTGACGAAAGACTTATACGTAGAATTCGTCGCGATACACAAGAGCGCGGAAGAGATTTGCAAGAAGTGCTTCACCGTTACCAAACAACGCTAAAGCCAATGCATCAAGAATTTATCGAACCATCAAAAAATGAAGCGGATCTTATCGTGCCGAATATGAAAAACAATACAGTAGCGATAGATTTTCTGACAACGGTTATTAACAATTCTTTGAAGAAATAATGAAAGAACTTATCAAAGATATCAAGAAAAAATCAACAGGATTTACTTTTGTTAGATCTTACATTCTTAACAAATATACCATCACTTTGATGATGTTTTTTGTATGGATGATCTTCTTTGATAACACCTCTTTTTTGGTTGTTAATGAACTAAATGGTGACATCAAAAAGTATGAACACCAACTTGATTATTATAAAAATGAATACGAGAAAAATGATGCGTTCTTCAAAAAACTTATGAATAATAAAGATGAGAAAGAAAAGTATGCACGCGAAAATTACTTTATGAAAAAACCAAATGAAGAAATTTTTATTCTCGTAGCAGACAGTACAACAATTGATAAAAAGTAAACATGGAATTTGCAAAAATTAGTCTTCAGGATTGGGAACAATTGGTACAAAAACAATTGAAAACCGAAGATATTTATTCAATATTAATTAAAGATAATCTTGAAGATATTATCGTAAAACCTTATTATGATAATACAAATCCAGCAGCGCCAAAACTTCCAAGACTAGAAGAGAGCACACATCTTGTCGCAAAATATAACGAGACTTTAGAAGAAGATGCTTATGCATTTTTGATTGATGAAGATGTAAAAGTTGCTGAGAAAACTTTGTTTTTCACGGATGCTGTTTTGGCGAAAACCATTAGTCATGACGCATCCAATCAATATATCAGTTTGGTGGATGTTTTCATTGCAGATGCAAGTATTAATGTAGAATTAGCACAATATTTATTGAATCAAAATTTCAAAAGAAATATCGGTGTTGACCTTACAATTTATCAAAATGCTGGCGCTTCGTTGGTTCAGCAGTTGGCAATCGCATTAGCGAAAACCAAAGATTTGGTAGAAGAATTCGGTGCCGAAATTTTAGATAAACTAAGTTTCCGTTTTGCAGTGGGTTATCAATATTTTTTAGAAATCGGAAAAATCCGCGCCTTCAAATATTTGTTTAATCAATTGTCAAAAGAATACGGACTTAATTTATTCCCATATATTTTTGCTGAAACAAGTTTTAGAAACAAAGCTAATAATGATGAAGAAAACAATTTAATTCGTTCAACTTTAGAATTATCGGCAGCCATGATTGGTGGAGCCGATGCTGTTTTTGCAAACAATTTCAAAATAAATAATCAAACCAAACTTTCGGAAGAAGTTTCGTTCAAACAGATGATTGTTTTGGCTTACGAAAGTATCATCAATGTCTTTGAGGACGCGACTTCTGGCAGTTATGTTATCGAAGATATTACCAGACAATTGTCAGAAAAAGCGTGGACTTTATTCCTAAACATTGAGCAAAACGGAGGTTTTACAAAATCTATCGCGTCAGGGAAAATCCAAGAACTTATATTTGATCAAGCAACAAAAGAGCAATCTTGGGTGGAAGAAGGTAAAATCAAATTAATTGGTGTCAATCTTTATCCAAAACTTGATATTACAAAATCGGTTGCTGATCTTTATAATAAAAACGAAATAAAAGCGGTGCGTTGGGCAGAAATGTTTGAATAATGCAGACTATTTTAAATAAAGACATACAAGATTATATTAATGCAAATCTCCACGCAGATTTGCATTCTTTATTGTTGAAAAAATCCCCTTTTGATGGAATTTCGCTACAGGAAATTGTTCAGCAAATAAAAGGCAAAAAAGTGGCCGAAAAAAAGTTTCCATTTTTAAAAAAAGAGGGAATAATTTTCCCTCCAAATCTTAATCTGGAGCAGGCATCGTCACAATCAACAGCCGTTTACAAAGCGCAATTGTTGCAAGGAAAAAGTTTTATTGATTTGACTTGCGGTTTTGGAATTGATGCTTATTTTTTGTCTCAAAATTTTGAGCAAGTTACTTTGGTTGAGCAGAACGAAAGTTTGATTAAAATCGTAGAACACAACTGGACTGTTTTTGATCGAAAAGCTAAGTTTATCAATGAAAATTTAGAAACTTTTTTGTCCAAAAATCAAAGTCAATTTGATGTTATTTATCTCGATCCAGCGCGACGCGACCAACAACTGAAAAAGAAATTCCTACTAGAAGATTTGTCGCCAAATTTATTAGAAATTCAAGATGTATTGAATGAAATCGGGAAGAAAATAGTTGTTAAATTATCACCATTAATTGATATTTCCTACTTGATTTCAGTTTTGAAAAATATAACTGAAATCCAGATTATCGCTGTCAAAAACGACGTTAAAGAATTGTTGGTTGTTATAGAACCGCAACATTCTTACAACGAAATACAATGCTCTTGCATTAATCTGGAAAGCAACGAAGCGGTTTTTACATTTAATATTGATGATGAAAAACGCAGTCACGCAAGTTTCGGCGAAGCTTCCAATTATCTATATATTCCGAACAATTCGATTTTGAAATCGGGCGCTTTTAATTTAATTTCAAAAACATTTAATTTGACAAAACTTCATCCCAACACCCATTTTTATACTTCTGAAATATTGGTAAAAAATTTTCCAGGTCGAATTTTAAACATTGAAAAAATAGATGCCAGACAGATTGAGAAAAATTCAAAATACAATATCATTTCAAAAAACCATCCTTTGTCGCCCGACGACATCAAGAAGAAGTACAAAATAAAAGATGGTGGAAATCAATATTTAATATTTACGCAAAGTCAAAAAGGGAAAATTATTCTCAGAAGTTTGGATGCGTAAAGAGATTATTTAAAACCTGAATAAATTTCGTGCTTTTATTTTGTTGTGACGGCTAGTTTTATTAATTTTGAGCTTTAAATTTTTAAGAATGAAAAAATCAGTTTTATTATTGGCTTCAGCTTTAGTTATAGTATCTTGTAGTTTGCCAGAAGGCGGTAACAAAGGTCGTGTTAAGAAAACCGACGATGTCGTGAGATATGATGATCCTAACGCACCAAAAGGAACTTACAAAGCAGTAGTTGATACGACAAAAGCGGCTCCGGTACAAACTGCTGCTGTTGAGGAAATGCCTGCTGCAAAAGTTGATACTGTAAAAGCAAATTAATAAAATACTGTTAAAAGCATATAATGTCTTACGTCTTGTGAGACATTTTTTATATATTTTAATTTCAAATTTTCTAAAATGAACGAAACTCAAAATTATATTCAAGAAAATAAACAACGTTTTTTAGACGAATTGTTTGATGTGCTAAGAATAGCTTCCATCTCTGCTGATCCAGCTTACAAAGAAGAGGTCTTGAAATGTGCTGACACTGTAGCAGAACATTTAAGAAAAGCAGGCGCGGATAATGTTGAAGTATTAAAAACCAAAGGCTATCCCGTGGCTTATGGCGAAAAAATCATCGATCCAGCGTTGCCTACTGTTTTGGTGTACGGGCATTATGATGTGCAGCCAGCGGATCCGTTAGAATTATGGACAAGCGATCCTTTTGAGCCAGTGGTTAAAAAAACGGAGTTACACCCAGACGGAGCAATTTTCGCAAGAGGTTCTGCCGATGACAAAGGTCAGTTCTTTATGCATGTGAAAGCTTTCGAAGCGATGATAAAAACCAATACGTTGCCGTGTAATGTTAAATTCATAATTGAAGGGGAAGAAGAAGTGGGTTCTGCAAGTTTAGCCGATTTCCTGGAAGAGAATAAAGAAAAACTAAAATGTGATGTTATTTTAATTTCAGACACGCATATTTATTCGGTTGATCAACCTACGGTAACTACGGGACTTAGAGGTCTTAGTTATGTAGAAGTAGAAGTGGAAGGGCCAAACAGAGATTTGCACTCTGGACTTTATGGTGGAGCAGTGCCTAACCCGATTAATGTATTATCAAAAATGATTGGTGATCTTATCGATGACAAAGGCCATATCACTATTGATGGTTTCTACGATAATGTTTTGGTGGTTTCTGATGAAGATCGTAAAGAAATGAACAAATTGAAAGACGATCCAGAAGCATACAAAAAATCAATTGGTTTAAACGATATTCAAGGTGAAGAAGGTTATACCACTTTAGAAAGAGCCTCTATTCGTCCGACTTTAGATGTTAACGGAATTTGGGGAGGTTACACAGGCGAAGGCGCCAAAACGGTAATCGCTTCTAAAGCTTTTGCTAAAATCTCGATGCGTTTGGTACCGAATCAAACTCCTGAAGAAATCACTGAAAAATTTACGAAGTATTTCGAGAAAATCGCTCCGAAAAGCGTAAAAGTAAAAGTAACACCACATCACGGTGGAATGCCTTACGTGCTAGAGAGTGATACCAAAGAATTCCAAGCAGCGAAAAAAGCGATGGAGAAAGCTTTCGGTAAAGAAGTTCTTCCTTACAGAAGTGGTGGAAGTATTCCGATTACTTCATTATTCGAAAAAGTGTTGGGCGCAAAATCTGTGTTAATGGGCTTTGGTCTAGATTCGGATGCAATCCACTCACCCAACGAACATTACGGCCTTTACAATTATTATAAAGGCATTGAAAGTATTCCGTATTTCTTTGAGTTTTACGCAAAAGGATAAAATGTATAAAAAAGACAATTCAATTTGAGTTGTCTTTTTTATTTTTATATTTTTAAAATTATCAATAATGCTAAATAATAAAGTAGCTTATATAACAGGTGGAACCAAAGGTGTTGGTTTTGGAATTGCTGAAGTTCTCTTAAAAAATGGCTTTAAAGTCGCTTTTTCTGGGAGAAAACCCGAAGATGTTGATAAGGCAGCAACTCAACTCGATCCTTTAGGAGAGCATGTTTTGGGAATTGTATCCGATGTTAAAAATTTTGGAGATGAACAACAAGCGATTTCAAAAACCTTAGAAAAATTCGGAAAAATAGATTTAGTGGTGGCCAATGCTGGCTTGGGACATTTCGCATCTGTTGATGAGTTGAGTATTGAAGACTGGCACGAGATGATTGATACCAATTTGACAGGCGTTTTTTATACATTAAAATCATCGATCGAAGCTTTGAAGAAAACCGAAGGCTATTTCATTTCTATTGCAAGTTTGGCGGGAGAATATTTCTTTGAAAAGGGAAGTGGTTACAATGCTTCTAAGTTTGGTGTTGTTGGCTTTACACAAGCGGCTATGATAGATTTGAGAAAGTTTAATATCAAATGCGCTGTGATTTTGCCAGGATCAATTAATACCTATTTTAACAATTCTGAACCGAAAGAAGAAGATGCTTGGAAGATACAGCCTACTGATGTTGGTGATTTAATTATTAACATGCTAAATATGGATCCACGCGTCCTTCCTTCTAAGATAGAATTGCGAGCAAGTCAAGTAAAAAAATAATTAACAAAGACAGATTTAGGAAGTTGATAAAGATTTTTGGGATTGCATGAACTTATCCTTGACTATTTTATTTAATAAATATTAAGGACGTTTTTGCCGTGCCGTTTATCAAATTCCCTTATATCAAAGCATAAGCTTTTCTTATTCATAAAATACTAAAATATTATGCACGCATAGTAAATTTTAGTATCTTTACGAAGCTTAATTTTTAAAAATTATCCAGATGAAAATATTAGTTTGCATCAGCAGTGTGCCTGATACGACCAGTAAAATTAACTTTACAGCAGACAAGTCTGCATTTGATAAGAATGGTATCCAATGGGTGATCAATCCTTTGGATGAATTCGCTTTAACAAAAGCTATAAAATTACAAGAATCTCAAGGCGCTACAGTTACGGTGGTTAATGTAGGCGACGCAGGTACAGAAGCTGTTATCCGTAAAGCTTTGGCTATCGGAGCTAACGATGCTGTACGCGTAAACTCCGACGCTAAAGACAGTTTTTCTGTAGCTAAAGAAATTGCAAAAGTAGCTCAGGATGGTGGATACGATATCGTATTGGCAGGTAAAGAGTCTATCGATTATAACGGTGGCGCAGTTCCTGGTATGGTGGCAGCATTGCTAAATCAACCATTTGTAAATGCCTGTGTCGGACTAGATGTTAACGGTGCGGAAGCAACAGCAGTTAGAGAAATTGAAGGTGGTAAAGAAACCATTTCTGTTAAGTTACCTGCAGTTATCGCTGGACAAAAAGGGATCGTAGAAGAAAAAGATTTGATTATTCCTAACATGAGAGGAATTATGTCTGCAAGAACCAAACCTTTGCAAGTGGTAGAGCCAATCAACTCAGAAGTTAAAGTTGACGCTATTTCTTTTGATAGTGTTCCTGCAAGAGCAGCTGTTAAATTGGTTTCTCCAGACAACTTAGACGAATTGGTAAGACTACTTCACGAAGAAGCTAAAGTTATCTAATTTCAACTCTCAATTGTTTAATTTCAAATTTTAAAGACATGGCAATATTCGTATATGCAGAAAATATAAATGGCGTTTACAAGAAAGCAGCTTTCGAGGCAGTATCTTACGCTAAAGCAATTGCAGATCAAGCTGGCGATACAGTAACTGCAATCTCTATCAACCCAACAGATTCTTCAGATTTATTATACAAATACGGTGCAACAAAAGTTGTGAATGTTAAAGATGAAGGACTTAAAAGTTTCAGTGCAAAAGCTTATGCAGATGCCGTTAACCAAGTAGCAGAAGGCAACATCGTGGTTTTCCCACATACAACAGATGCATCTTCTATCGCGCCAATGTTAGCCATCCAAAAAAACGCATCGCTATTAACTAACGTTATTGCAGCACCAGAAAGCATCACACCTTTCCAAGTGAAAAGAAAAGCATTCTCAGGAAAAGGCTTTATGATAGCAAAAGCAGATGCAACTTCAGTTATTGTGACTGTATCTCAAAACGCTTTCGGTGTTAAAGAAAACATTGTTGCAGGTTCCGAAGAAGTGAAAGACCTTAGCATTGTTAACGAAGACACAAAAGTCATCAGCCACGAGCAATCATCAGGAAAACTAGACCTAAAAGAAGCCGAAATCGTAGTTTCTGCAGGTCGTGGGATGAAAGGTCCAGAAAACTGGGGAATGATCGAAGAACTAGCTAATGTTCTTGGCGCTGCAACAGCATCGTCCAAGCCAGTAGCAGATATTGGATGGAGACCCCACGCAGAGCACGTTGGACAGACAGGTAAAGCGATTTCGCCTAACTTGTACATCGCCGTAGGAATCTCTGGCGCTATCCAACACTTAGCAGGAGTTAACGGTTCCAAAACCATTGTGGTAATCAACAGTGATCCAGAAGCACCATTCTTCAAATCTGCGGATTACGGGGTAGTAGGTGATGCGTTCCAAATCGTACCCGCTTTAACGGAAAAATTAAAAGCCTTCAAATCGTAATCGATTTTTGGACCATATATAAAGCCTGAGAATTTTCTCGGGCTTTTTTATTTGGGCGCCATTTCCGGCTGTCACTAGTCGCTGCGCCGCGCCACAGCCAATGCCCGCGCCTGCGGCGCGAGCTCCGACAGGCCGTTCCATCCGGGGCGCACCAGCTTTGCACATACCAACGGATCTCAAGAATTTTAGATCCCACAAAAAAGCAAGCTTGCTATTGGATGATAACAAGCTTGCTATTGACTGATACCAAGCTTGCTATTGACTGATACCAAGCTTGCCGTTGGGCCTTAGCAAGCTTGCTATTTTTTAAGCCCTAAAAAACTATGAATTTTAATGAGCTTGCGACTTAGGTTTTGACCAACAAAATGGGGTTTTTTCTTAATCCCAGAATTTTTTGAATCCTAAGTTTATTTATTACAAATCAAATGATTAAGCTCACTATAAAAACAGATACGATAATTCCTAAAAAACTTTATATTTGCTATATGGATTACAAAAGACTTATCATTAGAGGAATTTCCTATAGCCAGACCCAATCTGGCGCTTATGCATTACTTTTAGAACACGAAGAGACAGGTGTCAAACTTCCTGTCGTTATTGGTAATTTTGAAGCGCAATCCATTTCTTTAGGTTTAGAAAAAGACATCCAGCCACCTAGACCGCTTACACATGATTTGTTTGCAAAGTTTGTGACCTCTACGCAATACAAGCTTAGTTCTGTTATAATTTATCAAATTTTGGATGGTGTATTTTTTTCCAATTTGGTATTTACGAATAATATTACGGACGAAGATCTTATATTGGATGCCCGCACTTCTGACGCTGTGGCGATGGCGGTTCGTTTTGATGCGCCCATCTATACAACAGAGCAAGTGCTTAACGAGGCCGGAATACTTTTAGAAATAGAAGAAAAAGAAGAAGAACAAAACTATACAGAAGAATCTTTTGATGATAAAGCAGATTTCACAGATAAAAATACATTTTCTAAATTTTCCACGCAAGAACTGAATCAACTATTGGAAGATGCCGTTCGCGATGAAGATTTTGACACAGCAATGCGCATTCAAGAAGAAATCAAAAAGCGCAACCGAAAGATTGAATAATTCTATTTACATTACTTTACTATGAACATAAAATTACGTTTAACGATACTGAGTTTTCTTCAGTTTTTCGTTTGGGGAGCTTGGCTCATTACGATGGCTAACTTCTGGTTTGGAACAAAACATTGGGACGGTACACAATTCGGGGCAGTTTTCGGAACCATGGGGATTGCGGCGATATTTATGCCAACCCTTACGGGGATTATTGCTGACCGCTGGGTGAACGCGGAAAGGATTTATGCTATTTTGCATGTATTATATGGTGCTACGTTATTTTTGCTACCTCATGCAGACAGTCCTAGTACATTTTTCTATATTATGCTAGCAGCGATGTGTTTCTATATGCCAACGATTTCGCTTTGTAATTCAATTTCTTATAGCATTCTTAAAAATAATAATCTGGATGTTGTCAAGGATTTTCCGCCCATTCGTGTTTGGGGAACCGTTGGTTTCATTGTTGCGATGATTATCACCAACCTATCAGGAAGCAAGGCTACAGAAGGACAATTCTATATCGCAGGAGCCGTTGCTGTGCTTTTGGGCGTCTATGCGATAACGCTTCCAAAATGTCCGCCAGAAAACCTAATCGATAAAAAAGCACCGATTACTGAGCAATTGGGTCTTAATGCCTTCAAGCTTTTCGGGAATTATAAGATGGCTTTGTTCTTCATCTTTTCGATGTTGTTGGGGGCTGCGTTGCAATTGACCAATGCTTATGGCGATGTTTTCTTGAGCGAGTTTGCTAATTTTCCGAAATATGCCGATTCTTTTGTAGTACAACGTTCTACGATTATTATGGCAATTTCTCAGGTTTCTGAAACTTTGTTTATCCTTGCCATTCCATTTTTCCTAGTGAAATATGGTATCAAAAACGTGATGTTGCTGAGTATGTTTGCTTGGGTTTTACGTTTCGGATTATTCGCCTATGGTAATCCACAGGATGGACTTTGGATGATTGTTATGTCTTGTATTGTTTATGGTATGGCATTCGACTTCTTCAACATTTCGGGTTCTTTGTTTGTTGAGACGACTACGGAGAAAAAAATCCGATCATCTGCGCAAGGTTTATTTATGATGATGACAAATGGTTTCGGGGCCGTTATCGGGAGTAATGTTGCAGGTTGGATGATTGATAAATTCTTCACGCATAAATTTACCACAGCTTCAGAGTTGGCCACTTATCTGGAAACAACGGTTGATAACCCGACTTTCTTGTCAATACTTAAAAATTCTTTCAATGCTAGCATAGGTCCCGATGGTATTTTATCAACTACAATTTTGATGAAAAATTGGCATGAGATATGGCTGACCTTCGCGATTTACGCGTTGATAGTTGGTGTGGCTTTCGCCATTCTTTTCCGACACAAACATAATGCTGAAACAGTAGCCAAAGCTGTTGATAATTCAGGACATTAATTAATATAAATCCGGATTCCATTGAATTCGGATTTTTTTTGTTGTAATTTTGGTTTTAGAAATGATTTTAAATTTAATGAATAGACAATGAGTACGATTTTAGAACAGATAAAAGACGGGAAAACTGAGTTTAATTTTAATGATGTTATCGCTTATATTGATAGCCATTATCATTTTTATCCAACCAAATTTACCAATGGTGACCAAGTGAATGTTGCTAATCAAAATAACGGATCTTGTAAGATTTTTAGTTTTGCAAAATTAAATGATTTAACAAAAGATCAAACTTTGTCTTTATTCGGAGATTTTTACACAAAAGAAGTTTTGAAAAATCCTACTGGAAGTGATCATCAAAATATCCGAAATTTTATGAAGTATGGTTGGGACGATGTTAAATTCGATGGGGAAGCTTTGGTTGAAAAATAAGCTTTGAGAATTGTGGCTTAAATCTTGTTGGTATTGAGAAAATATTTAATTATGAGATCTAAACTATTCAAAACTTTATTGACCATTTTAGCACCAATTGTTATTGATTATGTTGTTAAAAAGTTTACGCAAAAGAAACAACGACCAACTGACAAACAGTTGACATAGCCTTAATAAAAAAGCTATTCAGAAATGAATAGCTTTTTTATTGTATGTAAATTGATTCAATTAAAATTTCCAACCCAATGTGAAAACAAAATTGTTCATTTGGTTTTTAACTTTAGAAACGGCGTAAGCAGGCGCGTTAATATCAAAATTGTTACTGTAATAACCAGTGCCTTGGTCAACATTTCCATACAAGAATGGATTGTTGTAATCCGATGAAACATTTTGGTATGCCGCATCAATATAAAATGCTTTGAAATCGTAACCAAGTCCTACACCCAAAGTATTTCTTTTAGATAAAATTAAATTAGAGTAGTTGGTGTCTTGTATGATGCCACTGTCATTATAACTCGATAAGCTCATATTGTTGAATGGATTGCTGGAAAATGCGTAACCTGCTCTCACGCGAAGACCTTGGAAACGGTATTCAGCACCTAATCTAACTTCTGATGAGCTTTTATAATTTTCGTTATAAAACGCATTGAGATCTGTGTTCACCGCTGATGTTGTGGTGTATTTTGGTTTTCCTAATCCTTGGATGTAATCCACGTTAAACGCAAAGTTTTTATTTGGAACAAAAGCGGCACTTAAGGTTGCCTTGAAAGGTGTTCTCAAATCTCTCTTTTCGCTAAAGTCTGCCGCATCTGTATATCCATCATTGTCGATCATATAATCTCTATAGACGCGCTCTGTAGACCACCAAGTTGGTGTTTCAATAGCTGCTCCCACACGGAACATATTGTTAACTTTTCCAATAATACCAAAATTAGCAGAGAATCCATTAGCCTGCTCTAGGTAAGGTGTATATTGTTTTTCATAAGAATCCGTAACATTATTTGCGTCCAGATGAAAGAAAGCGTAATCGTCCTGTGTGAGACTAGCGTTGCTCATATTAACGCCAACACCTAGATAAATTTTGTTATCATAATTGGCTCCAACAGAAAAGTTGGTTTTGTCCAAACGTCCATCTCTGTTATAAACATGACCTTTATAGGTCAAGTTTCCTAGTAATGGATTGTTGTTAGCATCAATTAAATCTTTTTGAATAACAATATTGTTATTTCCAGGAGTGCCTAGCCCCTCATTAAGAAAGATAGAGTTATAGCTAACACCAATGTTAACAAACTTCCATTTGGAATTCATATTGGTAAGATCAAAAGCAATAATTGCCGATGCATTGCCCAGATCAGTTTTATTAATTTTATTAGATACCGAAGTGCCTGCTAGTGTACTTTTATTTTTGTTAGAAAAAGTTGATAGACTCAAACTAAGGTCACTTGCGATGTTAACGCCTAAGCCTGCAGGGTTAACATTTAGACTAGAAATATCACCACCGAGCGCTCCCATGGATCCAGCCATACCTACGTATTTTGCCGTTCCCGATATACTATTGTTGTTATAGACATCTGTAGTATTTCTAATCTCTGATATGTCTTGTGCCTTAAGATAAAAAGCTGCAGGTAGGCAAAGTACCAGTAATGTTCTCTTTAACATATTAATGTTGTTTAAAAACTATTTTAAATTTTTTATTTATTATTAAATTAACGTCCACCAGATCTCATTCCGCCACCGCCACTAGAGCGCATGCCTCCTCCCATGTTGCCTCCGCTTGAACGCATTCCGCCACCAGAGTTGAAACCTCCATTATTAGAACCACTGTTACGGAAACCTCCAGTATTTTGTTGTGGCATAGGTGAAGTATTTCTTATTCCGCCAGTATTATTACGAACGCCACTATCATTTCTCACGCCACCATTTTGACGGATAGAACCGTTGCTTTGGTTTGGATAAGTGTTATTTCTAATGCCTCCCATATTATTAGGATTTCTTGTCCCTGCATTATTATTAATCATGCCTTGATTACGATTTCCACGATTAGGATTTCTGACACTAGAATTATTCATGTTTCTAACAGTGTTTTCTCTTAACATTCCACTTAATCTGTTACCATTAGTATTTCTATTTCCTCTAGGAATGTAGTAAGAATTACCATAATAAGGATAATAGCCACCATAGCCATAAGATGGGTAATAGCTACCCCAGTAGCCACTGCCATAGCCCCAATATGGGTTATAACCAGCATACCAAGGGTTTCCCCAACCCCAACTAAATCCTATATTCCAACCATATCCCCATCCCCAACGAGAAGGATAATAAGGATAACCCCAACCATAATAGCTAGATCCCCATCCCCAATTGTTAAAATTGGTATAGTAGGTTTCGGTTCCTGTATAAGAACCCCAGTCAGAGTCATAGCTACCATATCGATTATTGCTCAATTGTTGATTTTTTAAAGATTGTTCAACAATACCAGCATCAGAATAATCATAATACTGATCTATCTGGTTAGTTTGATTGCTAGTGTAACCTTCTGGAAGGCTGTCCCTATTAGGATCGTAATAAACACCATCTGTCTCAGAGTAACCTCCTGTGTACACAACACAAGATGTTAAAAGGAGACTACCAGAAATCATCATTAAGGTTTTAGACTTAATTAGATTAAAAATGTTATAATTGATAAAAGTTTTCATTTTCAATAGAGTATTAAGTTTATTATATTTGCATTTCTTTATACCAAATTTGTACCAAAAGTACGATAAATAGAAGCGTAAAAATACGTCTTTTATTTTTAGATTAAGAACATAAAGAAAAGTTAAAAGAAATATCAAAAAAATTTATGGCAAAGTTAACAACAAGGGCAGAAGATTACAGCAAATGGTACAACGAATTGGTTGTAAAAGCTGATCTAGCAGAGAACTCTGGTGTGCGTGGGTGTATGGTTATCAAACCTTATGGCTATGCAATCTGGGAAAAAATGCGCGACGAGATGGATCGCAAATTCAAAGAAACAGGACATGTTAATGCTTATTTCCCCTTGTTTGTCCCGAAAAGCCTCTTCGAAGCTGAAGAGAAAAATGCAGAAGGTTTTGCCAAAGAATGTGCTGTGGTAACACATTATCGTTTAAAAAATGATCCAGATAACCCTGGAAAACTTATTGTAGATCCAGCAGCTAAGTTGGAGGAAGAGCTGATTGTAAGACCCACTTCCGAGGCTATTATTTGGAGTACTTATAAAAACTGGATACAATCTTACAGAGATTTACCAATTCTTATTAATCAGTGGGCGAATGTCGTACGCTGGGAAATGAGAACACGTCTATTCCTAAGAACTGCAGAATTCCTTTGGCAAGAAGGTCATACGGCGCACGCTACAAGAGATGAAGCCATTGAAGAAGCTGAAAAAATGAATCAAGTCTATGCAGATTTTGCTGAAAATTTTATGGCAATCCCTGTAATACAAGGATTCAAAACGCCTTCTGAAAGATTTGCAGGTGCAGACGAAACTTATTGTATTGAAGCTTTGATGCAAGATGGAAAAGCACTACAAGCGGGAACTTCGCACTTTTTAGGACAGAATTTTGCAAAAGCATTTGATGTGAAATTCACAAATAAAGAAGGGAAAATAGAACACGCTTGGGCAACATCTTGGGGAACTTCTACAAGGCTTATGGGTGCTTTAATCATGACACATTCGGATGATTTAGGTTTGGTTTTGCCGCCTAGTTTAGCGCCAATTCAGGTTGTAATAGTTCCTATTTTCAAAGGTGAGGAACAATTGGCCGAAATCAGCAAAGTCGCATTAGATATTCAAGCTAGATTAAAAGCTAAAGGTATTTCTGTTAAATTTGATAATGACACCCAAAACAAACCAGGATGGAAATTTGCTGAGTACGAATTAAAAGGTGTGCCTGTTAGAATGGCGATTGGTCCAAAAGATTTAGAAAACGGAACGGTTGAAATTGCAAGAAGAGATAATTTAACGAAAGAGGTTCAGCCAATTGAAAATGTTGATCTTTATATTGAAGAATTGTTAAAAACTATTCAGGAAGATATTTTTAATAAAGCTAAAACTTATCGTGATACCCACGTCACAAAAGTAGATTCTTATGAAGAGTTCAAAAAAGTTTTGGAAGAAAAAGGAGGTTTCATTTCTGCGCATTGGGATGGTACAAATGAAGAAGAGGCACAAATAAAAGAAGAAACCAAAGCAACCATACGTTGTATTCCTTTGGAAAATGAGCAGGAAGAAGGTGTTTCTATGATTACAGGGAAGCCGTCAAAACAACGTGTTTTGTTTGCAAAAGCATATTAAAATCTTGTTTTAATTGAAGAAAAGTTAATTATTGGTTTGGTTTTTGTTTGTCTTGGTATTAATAAAAATAAACACCTATGGCAATTAACTTAATCGACCTTATCAAAGCGCAGCTAAGTCCAGAACTTGTTTCTCAGGTTTCAACACATTTGGGAGAAAACAATTCTAATGTGTCTAACGCAATTAGCGCATTTTTACCAGCCATTGTTGGCGGGATGGCAAATAACTCGGGAGATGTCAGTATTTTCAATAGTTTGAAGAATATTGCATCTTCCGATTTTGTTTCACAGATGACCAGTGGTTCAGATAGTGTAGCAGCAACTATACAATCTTTAATTTCATTAATTTTTGGAGGAAAATCAGATGCATTGGTAAATACAGTATCTAATTTTGCTGGCGTAAGTCCGGCCTCTGGCAATCAGTTATTAGATTTGGTAGGAGGTAGTACTTTTGGATATTTAGGCAAATATATTTCAGATAACAATTTGGATCATACTCAATTTACTAATTTATTGAATGATCAAAAATCTATTGTATCCAGTTTGTTACCAGCAGGACTTAGCCTGGCAAGCTTAGGCTTTGGGGAGTCAGCAAGTGATATGTCTACACCAAAAGTAGAAGTAGCCCAACCAATTTTAAATAAAGAAACAGAATATAAGGATTCTGGTCCTCATGTAACTAAAAGTGGAAACATGCACACCCCACCCAATGATAATGGCGGAGGCGGTTCTGTACTGAAATGGCTACTGCCTTTACTCTTGTTATTATTAGCTGGTTGGTTCCTTTGGAAACAATGTGACAAAAAAACAGACAATACAGCATTAACAACAAATTCTACAATACAAGAATCAGATACGATGTCAACAAATATGAATGGCGATTCAGCAAATGTTACAACGCTACAAAGAGAAAGTGTGGTAGTAACTTTACCAAGTGGCAAAACTTTGAACGCTTATAAAGGTGGTATCGAGGATCAAATTGTAACGTTCCTAAAATCTGATGACTATAAAAATGCTACTGAAGATCAACTCAAAGAGAAATGGTTCAATTTTGATAATTTGAACTTTGAATTTGGAACAACCAAATTAACGCCAGAATCTCAAGCACAATTGGATAATTTAAAGGCAATCTTAAAAGAATTTCCAGCCGCTAATATTAAGATAGGTGCTTACACTGATAAAAAAGGTGACGAAGCAGTTAACTTAAAACTGTCTAAAGATCGTGCTGCAGCTATCAAAACAGCCTTGAACTCTGCACAAGTAAAAGAAGCTGACGGCTACGGATCGCAGTTTGCAAAAGTACCTGCGGAAGCATCTGATAAAGAAAGAGAAGCTGACAGAAAAACGGCTATTCGCTTTGTGAAATAAAAACTTTAAAACTTATAAAAAAAGCTGTCCATTGTGACGGCTTTTTTTGTGGGATAAAATAATATAGCGTAATTTTGTTAGATTATTCTAACATGTTAATTTGAATGTTCAAAAAATCAACCAGTGCTTGGCGTAGAGAAAAACACCAAAATTCTTTACAAGAAGTTTATTCATCAATAAAAGTTCCAGAAAATGCGGGTTTTTGGAAAAAACTATTAGCCTTCACAGGTCCGGGACTCATGATTGCTGTAGGTTATATGGATCCAGGAAACTGGGCGACTGATATCGAAGGTGGTGCAAGCTTCGGATACACTTTGTTATCAGTAATTTTAATTTCTAACTTATTTGCAATTATTTTACAACATTTATCTTTAAAATTGGGAATTGTTGCAGAACGCGATTTGGCACAAGCTTGTCGCGACCATTTCAGTCCGCCTGTTAATTTTGTTTTATGGATTTTATGCGAGATAGCTATTGCCGCTTGCGATTTAGCAGAGGTTATAGGTACGGCTATCGCGCTCAATTTGTTATTTGGGATTCCATTAACTTGGGGTGTTGTGATAACGGTTATTGATGTTTTTATTATTTTGTTTTTACAAGCAAAAGGATTTAGAATTATAGAAAGTATTGTTGGTGGTTTAATATTTATTATTTTAGGATGTTTTCTTTATGAATTAATTGTCAGCAAACCAGAAATGTTTCCTATTTTACAAGGATTAGTACCGCAGAAAGAAATTGTTACCAATCCTTCGATGTTGTATATCGCCATTGGTATTTTAGGCGCAACCGTCATGCCTCACAATTTATATTTGCACAGCAGTATTGTCCAAACCCGTAATTATCCAAGAACAATTCCGGGCAAAAAAGAAGCTATTAAATTTGCTACAATTGATAGTAGTTTTTCGTTAATGTTAGCTTTTTTTATTAATGCGGCCATTTTGATTTTATCTGCTGCAACATTTCACACGAGTGGCAATCATGACGTTGCTGATATTCACGATGCATATCAACTTTTAACGCCAATTTTAGGAACAACTTTCGCAAGTATTTTTTTCGGAATTGCTTTATTAGCTTCTGGACAAAACTCTACTTTGACAGGCACTTTAGCTGGACAAATTGTTATGGAAGGATTTCTAAATATTAGACTAAAACCTTGGGTACGCCGTTTGATAACAAGACTTATCGCCGTAATTCCTGCCTTGATTGTTGCGATAATCTATGGCGAAAGAGGAACGTCCCAATTGTTGGTTTTTAGTCAAGTTATTTTGTCTATGCAACTTAGTTTTGCTGTAATTCCTTTGGTAATGTTTACCAATTCCAAACTTAAAATGGGAGAATTTGCCAATAAAAACTGGCTTAAAATTTTAATTTTTATAATTAGTGCCATTAT
The DNA here is from genome assembly GCF_053891095.1 of Soonwooa purpurea. NCBI lineage: Bacteria > Pseudomonadati > Bacteroidota > Flavobacteriia > Flavobacteriales > Weeksellaceae > Soonwooa > Soonwooa purpurea. Next base: position 71,418 of record NZ_JBSSMA010000003.1, on the reverse strand, counting down.
ACTCTCACTCAATGTTTATTTATTAATTGCAACGATTTTTTAAATTTAATTAAATAAAAACTTAGCTTTATTAAAGAAATTTTGGTGCTTTTTTAAAGTTTTATCGGCCTTTGTCTCATAGATTTTGAGTAAATTTATCCTTTGAAAATTTCATATAATATTATGACAACACAAGATAAATTAACAAAGCTTCGTGAAGCAATGGACCAGCAAAAAATTGATGCTTATATTATTTTTTCTGCGGATCCGCACATGAGTGAATATCTTCCAAACGAATGGAAGGAGAGAAGTTGGTTAACAGGTTTTACAGGCTCTGCAGGTTTTGCGGTAATCACCAAATATAAGGCGGGCGTTTGGACAGACGGACGTTATTTTGTTCAGGCTGCTGAAGAACTTAAAGATTCAACAATCGAATTGATGAAAGAAGGAGTAGAAGGTACACCGCAGTTTGTTGATTGGATTATTTCTGAAATCCCGAAAGGAGGAAAAGTTGCAGTTAATGCTTTGGCAACGTCCAACGCTAACTGGGAACTGATAGAAAATCAATTGAAAAAAGCAGATATTCACTTACTGGATTTGGCTTTGTTAAATACAATCTGGACAGATAGAGGAACACCTTCTAAAAATGAAATTTTTGTACATCCCGTTGAACGCGCTGGGAAATCGGTGACCGAAAAACTTTCTGATATTCGTCAAAAAATGCACGAGATAGGCGCGACAACTCATATTATTTCTAGTCTAGATGATGTCGCTTGGACGCTTAATCTTAGAGGGAGCGATGTGCAATCAAATCCTGTTTTTTTAGGCTATATTTATCTTTCTTTAACCGAAGCTATTTTGTTTGTTGATTTGGAAAAGCTTAATCAAGAAGCAAGATTACAACTGGACGCTTCAGGTGTCAACACGAAAGCTTACGAAGAATTTTATTCCTTTTTAAAAACCATTAAGAATGAAAAAGTGCTGGTTTCCCCAAATACCAATCAAGCCATTATTAATACATTAGTTACTGATAATACATTATTAAAAGCTGCGGTTCCAGGAAATTTGATGAAAGCCCAAAAGAATGAAACCGAACTTGCAGGCTTCCGAACTGTTATGGAGCGCGATGGCGTTGGGATGGTCAAATTCCTGTATTGGTTAACACATAATGTCGGAAAAGAACCGATGACCGAATATTCTATTGGTCTGAAATTAAGAGAATTCCGTGCAAGTCTAGACAATTTCGTAGGTGAAAGTTTTGGAAGTATCGTCGGTTACCAAGGCAACGCCGCATTACCACATTATTCTGCCAAAAAAGAAGGAAGTTCTGAGGTAACTAATAAAGGTATTATTTTGATCGATTCAGGAGGTCAATATCTTGAAGGGACTACAGATATTACAAGAACTTTGGCGATTGGTGATGTTTCAGAAGAGTTTAAAAAAGATTCAACTTTGGTGCTTCAAGGTATGATTCGTTTATCAATGGTTAAATTCCCGAAAGGCACGCGTGGCGTACAGTTGGATGCGATTGCAAGACTTCCGCTTTGGATGGCTGGTAAAGATTATGCCCACGGAACAGGACACGGTGTTGGAAGTTTTATGAATGTTCATGAAGGTCCACATAGTATCCGTAAAGACCTCAATCCTCAAGAATTACTTCCCGGAATGGTAGTTTCCAATGAGCCGGGGTTTTATCTGGAAAATAAATATGGTATTCGTCACGAAAATCTTGTAGCGGTTAAAGAGGTTGAAACAACAGATTTTGGAACCTTCTATGAGTTTGAAACCTTGACATTCTGCCCATTCTTTAAAGATATTATTGTTAAAGAAATGCTGTCTGAAGATGAAGTCAGTTGGTTAAATGCTTATCATAAAAAATGTGAGGAAAAAATTGGCCCTCACTTGGAAGGTGATATTAAAAATTGGTTTTTAGATTTGGTAAGTCCACTTTAATAAGTTTTAAAACACAAAAAAGCCTCGTAATATTTTGATTATGAGGCTTTTTATTTATGTGTTGTTTCAAATTTTAGTATGGGGGAAATAGCAAGCTTCCGTCGCCATAACTTAAAAATCTAAAATCATTTTCCAAAGCATAATCATAGATTTCGTGCCATTTTTCTCCAATTAAAGCTGAAACCAAAAGCAATAAAGTGGATTGCGGCTGATGAAAATTAGTCACCAAAGCTTTTGCAATCCTGAATTTGTAACTTGGTGCAATAATAATTTCTGTTTCTACCGAGATATGTGTTTGTGCATGTTTTTTAATCCAATTAATCAAGGCAGAAAGTGCTTCATTTGCAGAATGTGTAGTTTCGGTTTCGTAAGGCTCCCATTGTGTGACTTTTAGATTTTCAAATTCGATATTAGGATTATTGGCAATTTTGTTTCCCATCCAATATATACTTTCAATCGTACGCATGGAGGTTGTCCCAACAGGAATAATAGCTTTGTCAATTTTTGAAAATAAACTTTCCAGAAAATCCAAAGTAATAGTCATACATTCCGAATGCATGATGTGGTCTTCCATAGTTTCGGATTTTACAGGTTTGAAAGTTCCTGCGCCGACATGCAAAGTGGTGAATAATGTGGAAATTTTTCTTTCGGAAAGATCATCCAAAATTCGTTTTGTGAAATGCAATCCCGCTGTAGGCGCAGCTACAGAACCATCGTGCTCCGAATATACCGTTTGGTAAGTTTCCTCATCGGTTTTATCCGCAATCCTTTTGATGTAGGGGGGAAGTGGTGTAACACCTGCGACTTCCACCACTTCTGCGAACGGAATTTCCGATGGTGTCCACGACAATTTTACAACATAAGAATCGCCCAATTTCTCAACAATTTCTGCTGATAATTCGACATCTTGGTTATTAATCGTTAGTTTTTTTGACAATTTTGGCGATCTCCATTTTGCAACTTTTCCGATAAGACAAGTCCAAAGCACGCTGCCTTGTTTTTGAAAATAATCTTCATAATTAAGGTTTTCACCATAAGGTTCTAAACAAAAAACTTCAATCGTTGCGCCAGTTTCATTTTGAAAGAAAATCCTGGATTTTATAACCTTTGTGTCATTAAAAACCAAAACAGAATCTTTCGGTAAATACTCCGAAATATGTTGGTAAGTGTCCGTCGAAATTGTTGCGTTTTTATAAATTAACAGCTTAGAAGAATCTCTTGGATTAGCAGGTGTGTAAGCTATTTTTTCGTTAGGTAAATTGTAAGTGAAATTTTCAATTTTCAGTTCTCGTGGATGCATGCTGCAAATTTCCATAATTTTTTTCTTTTTTGAAAGTTTAAATGTATTTCATTCAAAAAGCTTCATAAATAACAAATTCCAAAACGATATTATAAATAACATTTCAGTATTTTTGTAAGGAAAACACGTTTCGTTTTTAATAAAAATATGAACCAATCATTATCAAATTATAATCAGGTTAAATTGGTTTCTTCTTTTGAAGAACTTGTCAAAACAGATTTTCAAGGAGAAAACAATGCGCTTTGTTGGCACAGAAACTCGGAAGGCGATTTTAAGGAAATTGTTTCAAAACTGGAACTAAAAGAGAATATTACAGAAGTTTCTGTTGAAGATCTTCTTGAATTAAAATTGTCAGCCAAAGGAAATATTGCCAGAGAAATTATCATCAACGATATGCAATTATTAAAGGATTTTGGAGCGCAACCTTCTCTCAACTTTCTCAAAAATTATGACCGAGATGACGAATTTAGTTTTATCTCCACCGATGTTTACTCATTTCATGTCGATCGTTCGCCTGTGTTGATGGACACATTTTTGTGTACATATTTTGGAGCTTCTAGCGATATTATTCCCAATTCTGAAGCAGAACAAAAAATTCTCATTCCCGAAATTCGAGAGAAATTAAAAGAACTTCATAATAACACTGAGCAAAGTTTTGAAGAATTTTTAACAGAAAATTTCTTCGATTTGCATTATGCAGCAAAAACCAACGCAAAGCCTATTAATCTAGGAAATAGTCATCTTTGGCGTTTGGCTGTGGATCATCCTGATCAAGCGGTTTTGCCTTGCATACATCGTGCGCCTGTGGAAAATAAAGACGAGTACAGATTGCTTTTGATTTGTTAATTTAATCCTCAAAAACTTAATCAAAAAGCCCAATAGGAATAAAAGATAAGCTATACTTTTTGCATTGTGGACAAAAATTGTATTGTTCAAAAATCGCGATGCCGTCCCATTCGATTGAGACGCTGCTATTAGAAAGTCCAGTTAATTCGGGATCATTATAAAATAGATAATCTGGATATTTTTGCTTTTCCTTGTAGTTTAACATTTTGATATTGGAAGCATTTTTCTTTAAAGCAGGAATATTAGAAATATCCATAAAATTTTGCATTCCTGCGCCCAAATAAAGCTCATTGGTTTTAAAACCGCAATGGCATTCGGCTTTTATTATTGTTCCCATTTATTAGTTGTGTTAATTTCCAGATATATTTTCAATTCAGTTCCCATACAATAATACCAAATATTTTTCTGCTATTCAAAATAGGATGAGTTTTGAATGTTGAATTAATCTAATATTAAATATAAATTGACTAAAATTTCAAGTGCTTTCTACACATTCGATTCTAAATGAAAATCAAATTTAATCTTATCTTTGCACGATTATAAAATGAACTAAAAAATGTCAACAAAACAAGATAAAATAAACAATTTTGATCCTTCGCAACCAGGTTTAGCAGATGCTAGTATTTTTGGTCTACCATTTACTTCAGAAGAAAGTGAAATAGTGGTTGTGGCTGTTCCGTGGGAAGTTACGGTAAGCTACGGAGCAGGCGCTTCAAAAGGTCCTGCTGCTATTTTAGAGGCTTCTTTTCAGGTGGATTTGTTGCATCAAGAGTTTCCTGAATTGTGGAAATTAGGAATTTATTTTGATGAAGGTGCTGAATATTGGAAATCTACAAGTGATGAGTATAAAGCGATGGCTCAACCCATTATTGAAGCTTTAGAAAATGGGGAATTGATTGATGAAAATCATGCTTTGAAAACGAGTTTAGATCAAATAAATGAGGCTTCTACTCAATTGAATGCTGAGTTGAAAGATAGAATTTTAGAATGGCAAACTAAAGGCAAGAAAGTCATTTTGTTGGGTGGAGATCATTCAACGCCGCTGGGTTATTATCAGGCTTTGGCAAGCAATTATGATAATTTTGGAATTTTACATTTCGATGCCCACATGGATTTGAGAATTGCTTACGAAGGATTCACTTATTCACATGCCTCTATCATGTATAATGCCATTCAGTTGCCGCAAATTTCCAAATTAGTTCAGGTGGGAATTAGAGATTTTAGTGAAGAAGAAGTTGGTGTTATCAAAGCTTCAGATAAAGTGAAAGTTTTTACCGATTCAGATTTGAAAAAAGCGCAGTTTGAAGGAAAAACTTGGCAACAACAAGTGGATGAAATGATAAGTTTGCTTCCAGAAAATGTGGCGGTAAGTTTTGATATCGATGCTTTGTACCAATGGTATTGCCCCAATACAGGAACGCCAGTTCCGGGAGGTTTATCTTATGAACAAGCTACTTATGCTTTAAGTCGTTTAGCTAATTCAAATAAAAATATCATCGGGATAGACTTAGTTGAAGTGGCTCCAGGAGAAAATGACGAATGGGACGGAAATGTGGGTGCAAGAATGCTTTTCCACATGTGTGGTGTTTTAGCTAAAAATAATAAATTGGAAGTAGGAGAAAGAATTTCTTTTTAATAGTGTTGAAATATCTATACCCAGCAGTTTGCGATTTGCAAGCTGCTTTTTTTAGTTTAATTCTAAATTTTGTTAAAAATAAGATTCTCATAAATAAATTTGTATTTTTACAAGGTGAGAAAATGGCTTTCAATATTAATGCTAAGCATGTATTTGTTTTCAACAACTGAACTGTATCAGTTTTTGAAAATACCTATTCTCATTGAACATTTTATCGAGCACAAATCTCAAAACGAAAAAATGACGTTCTTGAATTTTCTGAAAATGCATTACGATAATCCCGTTAAAGATGCAGATTTCGAGAAAGATCAAAAACTTCCATTCGTTTTGCATTCTGAACACATGACGGTTATTTTCACCATAACACCACGATTGAGCCTCGATTTTAAAACACACGAAATTCCTATTGATACGGACAAAATTATCGCTTACGATGATTTGTTTCTTGATGTCGATTATTTCAATGCCATTTGGCAACCGCCAAAATTTAGTTAAGTTTTTTATATGTTTTTTCTCGAATCATAATAAACTTATGCATTTTTTTAAATACAGAATTTGTTTGTAAAATCCTGTAATACAATGCCGTATCGTTTATTGTTAACATAAAGCTTAACAAAATTCAACATGCTTTCAAAAATTATTGAGTTTTCTGTCAAGAATAAACTCATCATTTCCATCATGGTTTTGGGACTTATTTTGGTGGGGAGTTATCAGGTGACCAAACTGCCTGTAGACGCCGTACCCGATATTACCAATAACCAAGTACAAATTATCACCACTGCGCCTTCTTTTGGGGCTACCGACATCGAGCGTCTGGTGACTTTCCCTATAGAACAGGCGAACAGTAATATTTCTGGATTAAAAGAAATCCGAAGTTTCTCCCGTTTCGGTTTGTCATTAGTAACCATTGTTTTTGATGATGATGTCGATGTTTATTGGGCGCGACAACAAGTGGCGGAACGCCTCCAAATCGTAAGAACAGAGATTCCACCCGGAATCGGAAACCCCGAACTTGGGCCTATTTCTACAGGTTTAGGGGAAATTTACCAATACGTCATTCGTCCTAAAAAAGGTTTTGAACAAAAATATGATGTTACCGAACTTCGCAGCATTCAGGATTGGATCGTTCGTCGCCAGCTTTTAGGCGTTAAAGGTGTTGCCGAAGTCAGCAGTTTTGGTGGGAAACTGAAGCAATACGAAATTGCTGTAGAACCCGACAAACTTAATGCTTACGGTATTACCATTAACGATGTTTTTGATGCTTTAGAAAGCAATAATCAAAATACGGGTGGCGCATATATCGAAAAAGGGCCAACAGTTTTGTATATCCGCAGTGAAGGTTTGGTAACGACAACCGATGATATCGAAAATATTGCGATTCCTCAAGCTGAAGATCAGCCGCCTTTATTCATCCGCGATGTGGCGGAAGTGAAAATGGGATTTGCAACGCGTTACGGCGCACTCACCTACAATGACGATGGCGAAGTTGCTGGCGGAATTGTCATGATGCTGAAAGGGGCCAACAGCAGTCAGGTGATTAAAGATGTGAAATCCAGAGTGGAAGAAATACAAAAAAGTCTTCCCGAAGGTGTAGAAATAGAAGCCTTTCTCGACCGAACCAAAATGGTGAATAATGCCATTAAAACGGTAGAAACCAACCTTTTGGAAGGCGCATTAATCGTGGTTTTTGTCTTAGTGATTTTCCTCGGGAATTTCCGTGCGGGACTTTTGGTCGCTTCGGTTATTCCTTTATCCATGCTGTTTGCCATCTGTATGATGAACCTTTTTGGAGTGAGCGGAAATTTAATGAGTTTGGGCGCTTTGGATTTCGGATTAATTATTGATGGCGCCGTGATTATTGTAGAATCTATTTTGCATCATTTTTCGCATCATAAAAAATTCAGTCATCTAAGAAAAGTTCCAACAAAAGAAATGGACAAAATTGTTGTTTCTTCTGCGGGACGTATGATGAACAGTGCGGTTTTTGGACAAATTATTATTCTCATTGTTTATTTACCAATTTTAACTTTACAAGGCATCGAAGGAAAAATGTTCAAACCTATGGCGCAAACGGTTGCTTTCGCTTTACTGGGTGCATTTTTATTATCCCTGACTTACATCCCGATGATGAGTTCTATTGTTCTGAAAAAACGAAGATTAACACCGAGTTTTTCTGATAGAATGATGAAAAAAGTGGAAGCTTGGTATTTGAAATCGCTTTTAAAAATTATTCGTATTCCTAAAACTATATTTGCCATTGTCATCGGACTTTTTATTGCAGCAATCGCGGTTTTAAGTCAAATGGGCGGCGAGTTTATTCCGTCCTTAGAAGAAGGTGATTTTGCTGTGGACACCAGAGTTTTACCAGGCTCAAACCTGAATACAAGTATTGAAAGCACGCAAAAAGCCGCTCATATTTTAAAAACAAGATTTCCGGAAGTGGAAAAAGTAGTGACCAAAATAGGAAGTGGCGAAGTTCCAACAGATCCAATGCCAATGGATGCTGCCGACATGATGGTGATTTTAAAGAATAAAAAAGAATGGACTTCTGCAAAATCGTTTCCTGAACTTTCCGAAAAAATGACCGAAGCGCTCCAAGATGTTCCGGGAATCAGCGTTGGTTTTCAATATCCGGTACAAATGCGTTTTAATGAATTGATGACGGGCGCGCGACAAGATGTAGTGGTGAAGATTTTTGGAGACGATCTGGATTCTTTATCACAAAATGCACAGAAATTAGGAAAAATTGTGGAAGGTATCAAAGGAACGCAAGACCTTTATGTAGAGCCTATTTCTGGGCTTCCGCAAGTGGTGATTAACTATAACCGACCTTTAATTGCTCAATATAAATTATCCGTTTCGGACATTAACCGAATTGTAAATGCTGCGTTTGCAGGACAAAGTGCTGGATTGGTTTTTGAAGGAGAAAAACGCTTTGACATGGTGGTTCGTCTGAAAGATACCAGTCGAAAAAATCTTCAGGATATTCAAAATTTATTGGTGCCGACGCCTTCTGGTACCCAAATTCCGTTGTCGCAATTGGCAGATGTGAGCATTGTGCAAGGTCCTAATCAAATTCAGAGGGAAAATGCACACCGCCGAATTATCGTTGGGTTTAACATAAAAGACCGCGATGTACAAAGCATTGTGGAAGAACTTCAGCAGAAAGTAGAAAAGCAAATTCAGCTTCCAACGGGCTACAACATTACGTATGGTGGCTCGTTTGAAAATCTTAACAACGCGAAAAATCGTTTAATGATTGCCGTTCCCGTGGCTTTAGGATTGATTTTCTTGCTTTTATTCTTGGCTTTCAAATCGGTGAAAGAAAGTATTCTCATTTACACCGCAATTCCGTTGTCCATAATTGGTGGGGTATTCTTTTTGGCAGCCCGTGGAATGCCGTTCAGTATTAGTGCTGGTGTAGGTTTTATTGCCCTTTTTGGAGTCGCTGTTCTCAACGGAATTGTTTTAATTTCTGAATTTAACAGACTTCGAAAAAGTGGCATCAACAATATTGTAAGAATTGTCGTGGACGGTGGCGAAGCGCGACTGCGACCTGTTCTGATGACGGCTTTCGTGGCTTCTCTAGGTTTTATCCCAATGGCGTTGAGCAATGGCGCTGGTGCAGAGGTGCAAAGGCCTTTGGCAACGGTGGTTATCGGCGGTTTGTTGGTGGCAACTTTCCTTACTTTATTCGTCCTTCCTTTATTATTTATCAACTTCGAAAAAGGTTTTAAAATGAAAAATAAAATCTCAACACATACACTTCCAATCCTTATTTTAATAGGGATTTCCAGTTTTAATGTTGCGCAAGCTCAGCAAAATATCGATTTGAAAACGGCGCTTCAAATGGCGGAACAAAATAACCGCACTTTAAAAACCGAAAAACTGAAATCCGACTATGCAAAAACTTTGATTAAATCTTCTGCAGATGTTCCACAAACGGGCATTACAGCGGATTATGGGCAAATTAATTCTCCATACAATGATGTTAAATTGGGGGTGGAACAAAGTTTTGCATTTCCGGGAGTTTACAAACGTCAAAAAAATCTTTTAACTGAAGAATGGAAAAAAACTGAGATGAATGTGCAGCTCAGTTCTTTCGAGGTGAAAAAGTCGGTAAGTCTAGTATTTTATCAAATTTTGTATTGGAAGGAAAAAGAAAATTTGTTGCAGGAAGCGCAACAATTGTACACGGATTTTTCCGATAAAGCCCAACTTCGTTTGAAAGCTGGTGAAAGCAATATTCTGGAGAAAACAACAGCTGAGCAACAAAAAAACGCCATCGCTATTCAGTTAAAGCAAGTTCAGCAAGAAATAAAACAACTGACTTTGCAGCTACAATGGCTTTTGAATGCGGAAGAGCAATTGACTATTGATGACGAAAAGTTTTATGTTCAAACGCAAAATCAAGGAGAAAATCCACTTTTGATGATTTTAGAACAGCAAAAAAATATCACCGAGAAACAAACTTTAGTAGAAAAATCGAAATTGCTTCCGGGTTTGTCTGTGGCTTATAATCTCAATAGTTTCAAAGGTTTGGGACCTGATGATAAGCTGTACACGGCGACGCCACAATTTCATTCGGTGCAATTGGGCGTGTCGGTACCGATTTTTTCTTCCGCTCAAAAATCACGAATTGAAGCTTCAAAATTGGCGGAAAATATTGCTGAAAACGATTTTCAAAATGCACAATTTAATTTGCAAAATAAACAAAGACAATTGTTGGAAAACTATCAAACCAACACCGAAATTGTTCAACAATACGAAAGCAGCGAGCTGAAAAATGCCGAGGTCATTACCGAAACTTCCAAAAAACAATTCCTAAATGGTGAGATCAATTTTCTGGATTTTGTCATCCTTTTGAATCAAGCCATTGGCGTGCGCAGCAACTATATCGATGCGCTTTGGAAGCTTAACGAAAGTGCTATTTTACTGAATTATCCAAGTATTAATTAATTCATTTTAAAAAAAAAGAAATGAATGACAACCTTAATATTTCCCCTATGAAATCTATTTTTAAACGTTATAAATTCGCTATTATTGGTCTTGGTTTTTTGCTTTTTGTTCAATGTCAAAAAAAGGAAGAAGCCACCATTGAAAACCAACAAATTGTCGATGAAAATTTGGTAACACTTACTGATGCACAACTGAAAAATGCGCCTATTGAAACCACAACTTTGTCGGATAAAAGTATTTCTACGACTTTAAAACTCAACGGAAAAGTGGACGTTCCGCCACAAAATTTGGTTTCGGTGAGTACGCCAATGGGCGGTTATCTGAAAAGCACCTCGCTTATTCCAGGGATGCAAGTGCGTAAAGGTCAGGTCATCGCAATTATTGAAAACCCTGAATTTGTGCAGCTTCAGCAAGATTATTTGTTGGCAAAATCCAAATATCACTTTGCAAAATTGGATTATGATCGTCAGAAAAAACTCAACCAAAGCCAAGCCAGCAGCGACAAAGTAACGCAACAAGCGCAGTCGGAGATGAACAGTCAGCAAATCACGATGAATGCTTTGGCGCAGCAACTTCAAATCATTAATATTAATCCATCTTCGATTAATTCTGGGAATATTCGCAAAAGTGTTTCTATTTTTAGTAGCATTAATGGTTTCGTTAGCAAAGTCAATGTGAATATTGGCAAGTTTGTAACGCCTTCGGATATTTTATTTGAACTGATAAATCCGAATGATATTCAATTGAATTTAAAAGTTTACGAAAAAGATTTGCAACTTTTAAAAGCTGGAATGCGTGTTGAAGGTTTCACCAACAACCATCCCGACAAAAAATATACAGGAAGAGTGATGCTTACAGGAAAAGATGTGGCTACAAACGGCGTTGCAGAAGTATTTTGCCGATTTGATAAGTATGAAGCAAGCTTACTTCCGGGAATGTACATGAATGCGATTATTGAAACCGAAACCGATATTGTAAATGCCCTTCCAGAAGAAAGTATTGTCGATTTTGAAGCGCAATCGTACGTTTTTGTGGAGGAAAAAAAACAAACCTACCGTTTAACGTTTGCAAAATTAGGTGAATCTGAAAATGGATTTATAAAAATCTTAAATGCTGATGACTTTAAAAACAAAAAAATCGTCACTAAAAACGCTTACACACTTCTTATGAAACTTAAAAATACAGAAGAAGAGTAAAAAAATAACACCACTTTTATAATTAATAATTTGTAACTTCAACTTATAAGCCTCTCAATATGAAATATAATATTCCAGAACATTTAAAAGGACTTTCGGAAATAGAAATAAAACAATCCCGCGAACAATTTGGACTCAATCAACTGAAGGCAGAAAGCCCGCATAAATGGTGGAATATTCTTTGGGATATTGTGAAAGAGCCCATGCTTATTCTGTTGATCGTCATTTCATTTATTTACGTTTTGGTGGGCGATTATGCCGAAGCTATTTTCATGTTTGCAGCGATTATTGCGGTTTCGGCGATTTCTTTTTATCAGGATTCCCGAAGTCAGAAGGCGTTGGAAGAATTGGAAAAACTCAATGAACCATTGAGTAGCGTTTTGAGAGGTTCTAAAATTATAGAAATTCCGACGCATGATATTGTTGTGGGCGATCTTTGCGTTATCGAAGAAGGAAAAATGATTAACGCGGATGGAGAAATTGTCCACAGTCATGATTTTTCGGTTAATGAATCGGCTTTAACGGGAGAAAGTTATTCCGTTTTTAAAGATAAAAACAGCAAAGACAAACAGGTTTTTAGCGGAACTATTGTGGTTTCTGGAATGGCAATTTTTAAAGTTCAGAACATCGGAAAAGAAACTCAAATCGGGAAAATTGGAGAATCCATTCAGAATATTAGTCAAGTCGCTTCACCATTGCAAATACAAATTACCAAATTCGTCAAAGGAATGGCCTATATTGGGATTGTTATTTTTATTTTGGTGTGTATTTTCAGTTATGTGAAAACGGGAAATTGGGTAGAAAGTTTGTTGAGTGGACTCACTTTGGCGATGTCGGTTTTACCAGAAGAAATTCCTGTTGCTTTTACTACATTTATGGCATTAGGCGCTTGGAAACTGATGCGTGAAGGTATTATTATTAAACGCAGTAGCATTGTAGAAACTCTGGGAAGTACGACTGTAATTTGTACCGACAAAACAGGAACGATTACCGAAAACAGCATGCAACTTAAGGAATTGTATGATTTTAAATCGGATAAAATTTATTCTGAAGAAAATTTTCAAAATACCGAAGTTCAAGAATTAATTGAATATGCTATGTGGAGTAGCGAGCCAGTTCCGTTTGATCCCATGGAAATTACCTTGCATAAAGTCTACGGAAATACGCATCAGCAAGATGTTAGAAAGAATTTTGTACTTTTTCATGAATATCCTTTAGAAGGAAAACCACCGATGATGACGCATTTGTTTCAGGATACTTCAAAAAAGAGAATTATCGCTGCGAAAGGTGCTCCAGAAGCTATTTTAGCTGTTTCTGAATTATCTGAAAATCAAAAACAAAAACTTCGTGAAAAAATTGAAGAATTTGGGAAACAAGGTTATCGCGTTTTGGGTGTTGCAAAAGCTCATTTTGAAGGCGATAATTTCCCGAAAAAACAACAGGATTTCCCTTTTGAATTTTTAGGATTTACGGTATTTTATGATCCACCAAAAAAAGGCATTAAAGAGGTTTTTAAAAAAATCTATGAGGCTGGAATTAAAGTAAAAATTATAACTGGTGATAATGCCGAAACGACCAATGCTATTGCACATCAGGCTGGAATTATCAATAATTCTGTAGCTTTAAAAGGCAGCGAAGTTATGGAACTTAGCGAAGACGCTTTGATGAAGCCAGCCGATGAAACCACTTTGTTTGCAAGGATGTTTCCTGAAGCGAAGTTGGCTGTTGTAAACGCTTTGAAAAAGGATGGGGAAGTGGTAGCGATGCTTGGTGATGGTGTAAACGACGGACCAGCCTTAAAAGCCGCTCATATTGGTGTTGCCATGGGAAATAAAGGAACGGAAATTGCAAAAGCTGCCGCAGATTTGGTTCTTACCAATGACGATCTTTCAAAATTAATTATTGGTATTGCCGCTGGAAGACGTATTTATTCGAACATCAAAAAAGCCATTCAGTATATTATTTCTATCCATATTCCTATTATTTTAACGGTGTCGTTGCCATTATTTTTAGGTTGGGCTTTTCCTCAAATTTTCACGCCTGTACATGTTATTTTCTTAGAGTTGGTGATGGGACCAACTTGTTCCATTGTTTATGAAAATGAACCGATGGAGAAAAATGCCATGCAAAAACCACCAAGGAAAATGACGGAAACCTTCCTGAATTGGAAAGAATTGAGCATTAGCATTGTTCAAGGTTTGGTGATTACTTTAGGAATTTTGTTTGTTTATCAATGGACTTTTCAGAATGGCGGAACCGAAGAGAAAACTAGAGCAATGGTCTTTAGTACCCTTATTTTTGCGAATGTCTTTTTAAGCTTCGTCAATAGATCTTTTTACTACAGTGTTTTCCAAAGCTTTAGAAATAGAAATCCTCTGCTAGTGGGAATTTCAATGGCGGTTTTAGCTTTGCTGATGCTTATTTTATATGTACAACCCATTTCAAACTTCTTTCAACTCACGTCACTTTCTTTTAATGATTTGTTATTGGCGTTTGGAGTTGCTATAATTTCTGTCCTATGGTTTGAAATTTACAAATACTTCTTACGATTGAAATCTAAACGATAATTTTTTGGAAATTTAATGAAAAAATAGGCTGTTTCAAAAGTGAGACAGCCTATTTTTATATATTTTAAAAGGATTAGTGACCTTCTGTACCGTCGATACCGTGTGCATGACCGTGAGAAAGTTCTTCCTCAGTTGCAGGACGCGCTTGTAAAACTTCAACTTCGAAGTTAAGTGTTTTCCCCGCCATTGGGTGGTTAAGATCAGCAACCACAACGTCAGACGTTACTTCTTTAACAATCGCATTGAAGTGATTACCTTGGTTATCTTGCAAAGGAAGAATTGCGTCAACTGGCGGCACACCAGACTCTTTGAACATATCGATAGGAAGTTGCGCAATGGCATCTTCTGTACGTTGTCCATAAGCATCTTCAGGAGTTAAGATAAAAGATTTTGTATCACCAGCATTAAGACCTTCTACTTCTGATTCGAATTTTGGAAGCATCATTCCCACACCATGCAAATAGGTAAGTGGTTGCTCTGCAGTGGTAGATTCTACTAATAATTTTTCGCCGTTTTCTTCAACTGAATAAAGCGTGTAAGTCAAGGCTACGACGTTGTTTTTTTCTACTGCCATGTTGTTTGTTTTAAGGAATCAAATAGACTCCGTTGATTATTTTAAAAAGATGAAACTAAGCGTTTTTTGCTTAATTTTTATTAAAGGCAAAGTTAAGTTTTTTCAGATAATAAGCGAAAGATTTTTAGGAATTAAATTAAAAATCGATTGATAAAATATATTAAAGACTCAGAAATTCGATGGTGAGAATAGGACAAAGTTTTGAAATATTTCTTATTGAATTTACAATTAACATCCTCTTATTTATATAATTGATTATTAATTTTTTAAAAGGATTATTTAAAGTTTTTATTTTGCAGTTTGGTTTTGTAATTGCTTTAAATGCTTTATGAAATTTGATAGACATTTCTTATAAAAATCGCTGTTTTTTAAAGTGATCTAAAAACAAAAAAGTGTATAACTTTAATAAAAAATCCTTTTCAAAAATAAAATAAAAAAGGCTTTTACTATCAATTGGTAGAAGCCTTTTTACAATACAATATAAAGTTTGGTTATAAGTTTCAAAAACTTATTTTTCAAAACTAAAAAAAAATTGTTATTCTAAAATACGGTAAACCGTAAAATGGAATTTGTTTTACAATTAAGGAAAATATGATTTTGATTCTTGTAAAGATATTTTATTGCGAAATTTTAATTTGTTTTTAGATCTAATGAAACGGGATTAATTGTTTTCAATTTATAATTGCAGAGGAGTTTACCATTTTTAACAATCGCCTTTTCTACAATCGCCTTATCGTTTATGTCAATATTGGTTGCTTGCTCATAGGGATGGAGTGCTATGAAACGAAATGCGAAAAATAAGTTTTTATCATAAGTTAGTGTAGAAAAAGTTACTTCTCTGTCAATTCTTTTTTTGTGTTTTGAAGTATAAATAACAATTTTTTTATTATTCTCATTAGACAAATCTTCAATAGAATTTTTTTCTTTTTTTATTGTAGAACTAGCAGATAAGTTAGTGGTCTTGTTAAAATGAAAATCATAATAATTTTCTCCTTTTTTTGGATTTTTGCTAAGATTAAAAATATGAATTTGTTTATTTTTCCAATCGAAAATTTTTGCTGTGGAACCTGCTATTCCTGAATAAACTCTTAAGAAATAAGAATCGTCATCCGAATTTATGAAAATAGAAGTATCTGTTTTTTTGGCTAAAGCCTCAAAAGTGTAAATAATTTCTTTGTCAAACGTGTAGAATTTTGTCTTCTGAGCAGAGAAAAACGATAGCATTAAAAGCAATGTTATAGAGATTGTTTTTTTCATTATTTTGTGTTAATATTTTTATTAAAAGTATAATAATTATTAATAAATAACCAATTTTTGAAAATTAATTTAAAGTTACCTTAAAAGAAACATTGCATTTAACAAGGTTTTTTATTTTAAAAAATATTATAACCTAAGATAATTGAGAAAAGGTCATAGGTGCCAGTCCAAGAGTTGGTATCTGTTTTTATTTTTTTTGTGCTATATCTTGCCTCAGCTGTATATTTATTTTTGAAAGTATAGCCAGCTCCAAATCCAAAGGCTGGGTTGACTTCTAATTTTATATCGTAATAATGTTGTCCATCTCTACCGTAATTTGCTTTAGAATCCATAGGAATATTAAAAGAATAGTTAACGTTTAAAAATAATTTCGAATCAGAATTCAAAAATATGTAATGTCTCACACCTATCGGAATTTCGATGGATTTGAAATCTGCTTTTGTATGTTTCGTACGATTTTCCTGATATGGCACAGTCAACGTAGCATCACCTTTGTATTGTTGATAATTTGGCTCAAGAGTTAGTGCCCATTTTCCACGATTGAACGGCATTATAAATTCAAACTCAACACCTCCGCTAATAGACATTGCATTTCCAAGGCTATAAGACTCAGAGTCAAATGCATTGGAAAGCTTCATAGAAGCCGAATTAATTCTTGGTCTTATAGATAAATTAAAATCAAATTTTGTTTGTTCTTTTATTTCTTGTTTAAAATTAGGATTGATACAAGTATTATAGTTGGTGAAAATTCTTTTCAAATCAAACAACCTATACTTTGCATTTTCTATATTTGAGGAACTGATGCTGGCACAATTCAGATCTTTTTTTAATTGGATTTTGTAGTCGTTGTTATAACCAACTTGATCATTCGCATAATCGAAAGCTTTATGTGTTAACTGTACAGGCTTGTTATCGTCTAATCTGTAGAAATAACGTTCTAGCGTACCATCTACATATTGATAAAGATCCGCTTTGCCATCAACAATTTCTTTCAAAAACAATTCTTCCTCAATATATACTGGCTCGCGCTGAGGGCTTAGCGAATTGAGGTTTGATGAAGATTGGTCTATTTGGACTTTTTCCGAAACAAATTTTGCTTTGTTATAAATCTCAAACATGCTTACATCCGATATTTTTCCGTATTTCACAGGATCATTTTCAGATAATTTGTATTCAAAACTCGTAGGGTTGGATCGCCAGTCATAATCTTTAATCAAACATTCTACACGTTTTCCAGATTTATTAATAAAATAAGCTTTTTCAAATGTTATTTGTGCAGACATCATTATTGTTACAAGAAATGATGCTAAAACAGTAATTTTTTTCATATAAATTTATAGTTTAGTAAAAAAGCAAATATAATATCTCCAAATCACTCATCTTAATAATTTTCTAATTATTTTTGAATATTAATATCGGTAAAAACCGAAAAATCACTAAGCTTATTTTTATGATTTTAATTGTAGACGATAATCAGTCCAATATATTTTCCTTAAAAAAATTACTACAATCTCAGAATTTCCCCGTAGATACAGCAAATTCTGGTGAACAAGCCTTGTCAAAAGCTTTGAGAAATAATTATGCTTTGATTATTCTTGATGTGCAAATGCCAGATATGGACGGTTTCGAAGTGGCCGAAACGCTTGCAGATTACAGTAAAACCAAAGATATTCCCATCATCTTTTTATCGGCTGTTAATACTGAGAAACGCTTTATTACAAAGGGTTACGCGTCTGGCGGAATCGACTATGTTACCAAACCTATCGATCCAGATATTTTGTTGTTGAAAGTGGAAACCTATTACAATATTCAGGAACAAAACCGCAAACTGAAAAAATCGCAACAAAATTTAGAACTAGAAGTTAAAGGTCGCCGCGAAACACAAGTAGTCATGAAGTCGCAGTTGGATCATTTTCAACAAATGCTGGAAGCGCTGCCGCAAATCGCTTTTACACTTAATAAAGTAGGCGAAATAGAATTCGTAAATGGCCGTTGGTTTCAATATTCTAAGTCCGAAAAACATTTCCCAGACATTCATCCAGATGATAGTGTTTTGGTAGAAGAATACCGCAAACAAAAAGATAATCTTGAAATTATCGCCTTAGAAGTTAGAATTAAAAATGTTGAAACAGGCGAATTTCGTTACCATCTTTTGAGAATGTCACCAATTTTATTAAATAAGAAAATCAAAAATTGGGTAGGGACTTTTACAGATATCAACGATCAGAAAAGAGTAGAACAGGAAAAAGACGAATTTCTTAGTATTGCCAGCCACGAGTTGAAAACACCACTCACAAGTATCAAAGCTTATGTTCAGCTTTTAGAACGGAAACTGAAACTCGATAAATCTAGTCCAGAAGCAGGCTATGTTGCAAAAGTTCAACATCAAATCGATAAGTTGAATAATCTCATCACCGATTTGTTAGATATTTCAAAAATTGAACATGGAAAGCTAAAAATGAACCTACAAACCAACAATTTGGAAGAAGTCATCCAAAATGCTTTGGAAACCATTCTGCATACCCATGATGAAAATAGTATTAAAATAGAAAGACACGGACAAAAACCTGATTTTCTCATGCAATTCGATAGCATAAGAGTAGAGCAGGTTTTAATTAATTTTCTTACAAATGCGATAAAATATTCCCCAGAAAACAACAAGGTTATTGTGACCACTTCTGTTGATGAGCAAGATGTTAAAGTAAGCGTTACTGACTTCGGAATCGGAATTCCAGAATACAAACAAGCTTCTGTTTTTGATAAGTTTTATCGTGTTGAAGAATCATCATTACAGTTTCAAGGCATGGGAATTGGACTTTACATCTGTGCAGAAATTATTGTTCAGCATGGCGGAAGCATAGGTTTATCTAGCGTTATTAATGAAGGATCTACATTTTATTTCACCTTACCAAGAGTATAATATATGGCAAAAAAAATTATAAGAAATCTACAATTTGGAATCGGTATGTCATTATTCGTGCTGTTTGCGAGCTTAATAATTTCGTATTTCAGCATTCAAAAACAAGTCGAATTCCGCGAAAACAGATCCCAATCTCGACGGTCTATTACTGCGGCAAAAGATGTTTTGTTTGCACTTTTGGATGCTGAAACAGGGAACAGAGGCTTCCAACTTTCGGGACAAGAAGCTTATCTGGAGCCTTTTGAGAGAGGGATGGCAGAATATCCAAAAGCTATTGCCAATCTTAAAAATTTAAGTTTTGAAAATAAAATTCAAAAAGAGAGAGCTAACGAGCTTGAAAAATTGGTTAACGAGAGAAGCGCAGTTTTAGAATATTTGATCGATAAAAAAAGAAAAGGCGAAGATATCTCCCAATCCGAAATGCTGAAAAGCAAAACTTCGATGGATAAAACCAGAAAATTGGTTGATGATTTTGTGAATTTTGAGGAAAATCAACTGGATTTAAAAAACGCAGAGCTCAAAAAATCGTCAGAAATTACAAACTTTTTTCTTTTATTTTCCGGGCTTGCCGCTATTGTCATCACCTCATATTTATATTTTAGATTGCGGAACGACATTCGTAGGAGAGATATTTTGGAAAGAAAACTTTTGGCTAAAGATAAGATGATGACCAATCGTGTTAATGCCATTCAGCAAGTTGCAAACCGCGTAGCAAAAGGTGATTACAGCCAACGTGCCATTGCGGAGGAAGAGGATGATTTGGGCGTTTTGGTAGAATCGCTGAATCATATGACAGAATCTTTACAAAAGTCTTTTAATAAAATCAACAAAAGCGATTGGAATCAAAAAGGCTTGGCGAGTTTGAATGAATTTTTAGTTGGAAACAAATCCATCAAGGAGCTTTCTCATTCCGCTTTAAATCATCTTGTAGAATATGGAAACTGCGCGAGTGGCGCTCTTTATTTATTAGACGACAATGCTTTGAAATTGTTTAGCTCTTATGGACTTGAAAATAATGTGAAAACTGTTTTTGAGCCTGGACAAGGTATTTTAGGCCAGTCATTTTTACAAAAAAGAATCAAAGCATACAATAATATTAAAGAAGAAGATGTTGTGGCAAGTTTTGTAAGCGCACAACTAAGAATTAATGGAATTTTGCACGTTCCGATTATGTTGGGAAACCAGGCGATTGGAATTATTGAACTAAATTCTGGTGAAAATTTTAATGACGATTTGGTGAATTTTTATGTTGAGTCTTGCCGAATTATTGGTATAGCGATCAATGCCGCCCAAGGTCGCGAAAAAGAGCAGCGACTTTTGGAAGAAACGCAAGCACAGTCGGAAGAATTGCAAGTACAGCATTCCGAACTGGAAAATTTGAATACCGAACTTGAAGCGCAAACGCAAAAGCTTCAAGCTTCTGAAGAAGAATTGCGCGTACAACAAGAAGAATTGATGCAAACCAATGCCGAACTGGAAGAACGCTCAAAACTGCTTGAAGAAAAAAATCATTTGATTGCCGATCGCAATATCGAAATTCAAAAAAAGGCCGAAGAATTGGCTTTGAGCACCAAGTATAAATCGGAATTCCTGGCGAATATGTCGCACGAATTGCGTACACCGCTTAATTCTATATTGTTGCTTTCGCGACTGATGGCGGAAAATCCTGACGAAAATCTTAACGAAGATCAAATAGAATCTGCAAAAGTAATTTTAAGTTCTGGGAGCAGTTTGCTGACGCTTATTGATGAGATTTTGGATTTGGCTAAAATTGAATCTGGAAAAATGAGTTTGGATTACCAAAAAGTTTTTATACAAGATGTTGTAAGAGATTTGCAAAAGCTTTTCAATCCTTTGATGCAGGAAAAAAACATTGATTTCATTATCAATATCGATCCAGAACTTCAGACAAGCATCGAAACGGATCGTTTGAGATTGGACCAAGTGTTGAGAAATCTAATGTCTAATGCACTCAAATTCACTGCGCAAGGAAATATTAGGCTTAATATTAGAAAAGATCCAGCTCAACAAGATTTTGTAATTTTCTCGGTAAAAGATACAGGAATCGGAATTCCAGAAGATAAACAACGTATTATTTTTGAGGCTTTTCAACAAGCTGATGGATCAACAAGACGAAAATTTGGAGGCACTGGTTTGGGACTTTCTATCAGTCGAGAAATTGCAAAATTGTTGGGTGGCGAATTGCTACTTCAGTCCAAAGTTAATGAAGGTTCAGAGTTTAGTTTAGTTATTCCCATTTCATCAAATTTAAAAACAGAATACGTTAATAGAGATCAAGATTTAATAGAAACCATTCAGGAGGATATTCAGGAGATTAAAGAAATCATCGCTTATGACGATGTTGAGCTGCCTGTGCCCGTTGATATTTTACGAATTCCAGAGGATATTCCCGATGATAGAGATCGCATTCTTAAAGATGATAAAGTAATTCTTATTGTTGAAGATGACGTTAATTTTGCGAAAGCTTTGGTGAAATATGCGCATACCCAAAATTATAAAGCCGTTGCGATCGTGCGTGGGGACTATGCACTTCCAGCAGCGCTTAACTATCATCCTTTGGCGATTTTGTTAGATGTGCAACTTCCTGTAAAAGATGGTTGGCAAGTCATGGACGAACTGAAAGCAAACCTCCAGACCAAGCATATTCCTGTGCATATGATGTCATCTCTGCACGTAAAACAAGAAAGTTTGATGAAAGGCGCTATTGATTTTATTAATAAACCAATAGCTCTTGAGCAAATGGCTGATGTTTTCAAAAAGATTGAAGATGCTTTGAGTAAGTCTTTGCAAAAAGTTTTAATTGTTGAAGAAAATGCCAGACATGCTACTGCATTATCTTATTTTCTGAGCAATTTTAATATCTCTTCTTCGGTGGAAGATACAGCGGAGAATTGCGTGAAGGCTTTCACTCAACAAAATCTTGACTGCGTTATCCTGAATGTTGAACATTCACGGGGCGAAGAATATGCAATTATAGAATCCATCAAAAGTCATGAAGGTTTGGAAAATCTTCCGATTATCATTTTTATCGATAGAAATTTATCAAAATCTGAAGAATTGAAAATTAAACAATATGCAGATTCTATTGTTGTAAAAACGGCACATTCTTATCAAAGAATTTTGGATGAAGTTGGTTTGTTCTTACATTTGGTGGAAGAAAAAAACAATCATGAGGAAACCAGAAGTACAACTTTGGGTTCTTTAACAGAGGTTTTGAGTGGTAAAAAAATATTGATTACCGATGACGATGTTCGCAATATTTTCTCTTTGACCAAAGTTTTAGAAAAATACAAAGTGGAAGTGGTTTTGGCGATGGACGGAAAGCAAGCTTTGCATCAAATTAAAGAACATCCAGATATCGATGTTATTTTGATGGATATGATGATGCCCGAAATGGACGGCTACGAAACGATTCGAGAAATTCGCAAACAACCCACGTTGGCGCGACTTCCTATTATTGCCATTACTGCAAAGTCTATGATTGGCGAACGCGAAAAATGCATCGAAGCAGGCGCTTCAGATTACATTTCAAAACCTGTAGATACCGATCAGTTGTTGTCTTTGCTTCGTGTTTGGATGTACGAAAGTTAATTTACATCACAAGATTATGAATAAAAAAATTCTCATCGTAGACGATGATACACGCAATATATTTGCTTTAAAATTGACATTGAAAGCACGAGGTTATCAATTAGAAAGTGCAAGCTCAGCGCGGGAAGCTATTGAAATTTTAAAATCTCAAAACGATTTCAATCTTGTGCTTATGGATATGATGATGCCAGAAATGGACGGTTACCAAGCAACCAAATTGATAAGAAATATTGAAGAAATAAAACACCTTCCGATAATCGCAGTTACCGCGCAAGCCATGTCCGAAGATCGACAGAAATGTTTGGAAGCAGGTGCTCAGGACTATGTGTCAAAGCCGATAGATGTGGATGTTTTGATAAAAGCAATGGAAAAATTATTATAATGTTGGAACCAAGTATTGTAAAGGACGAGGATGTAGAATTTCTTATAAAAGATATTCATGAGTTGTATGGTTACGACTTTTCACAATACAGCAGAGCTTCCTTCAAACGCCGTATTAACCGCATTTGTTTAATCGATAAATTCACAAGTTATGCAGAATTGCGCTATACAATTGTTAACGATCCAGAGTATTTCAAACGTTTCGTAGAGGAAATTACAGTTAATGTCACAGAGATGTTTCGTGATTCATCATTTTTCAAAACTTTGCGGGAGCATATTTTACCACAATTGGATACCTATCCATTGATTCGGATTTGGGTCGCGGGGTGTTCCACAGGTGAAGAAGCTTATTCTATCGCTATTTTATTGAAAGAGGCTAATTTGTATCATAAATCTTTGATATACGGAACAGACATTAATCCATCGGTCTTGGAAAAGGCTAGGGCAGGTATTTTTCCGCTTCAACAAATGAAATTATACACCGAAAATTATATTCAATCTGGAGGGCAAAAAGATTTTTCAGATTATTATACTGCCAATTATGACAGTGTGAAATTTGATAAAAGCCTACAAGAAAAACTCATTTTATCCACTCATAATTTAGTTTCAGACAGTTCATTTAACAGTTTTCAATTGATAATTTGTAGAAATGTTCTCATTTATTTTGAAAAAATATTACAGGAAAGGGTTTTTCAATTGTTTGACGAGAGTCTGGAAAATTTAGGATATTTGGCTTTGGGTTCTAAAGAAACCTTGAGATTTTCAAAACTTAATAATAATTTTCATCAAATTGATAATCAGAAGATTTGGAAAAAATTAGAACATCATTAAATAATTTATGAACGAAGCAAATACAGAATTGGTAATTATTGGAGGTTCCGCGGGAAGTTTACAAGTCATCTTGGAAATGATTAAAAAACTGGATATTGATTTGGATTTTCCAATGGTATTAGTAGTTCACAGAAAAGCCCAATCTACAAGTCTTTTGCCTATTTTGATGACACAAATTTCAGCATTAAAAGTGAAAGAAGTTGAGGACAAAACAGAACTCGATAAAAAATGTATTTACATTGCACCAGCGGATTATCACTTGCTTTTTGAATCGAAAAATAAAGTATCTTTAGATGCTTCGGAAAAAGTAAATTACTCAAGACCTTCGATTGATGTAAGTTTCAAATCCGCGGCAGAAACCTTCGGGAAAAATGTGGTGGCAATTTTATTATCTGGCGCCAATGCCGATGGTACCGAAGGATTAGAATATATTAAAAAAAATAAAGGAAAAGTCTGGATACAAAATCCTGACACTGCAGAAGTCGATTATATGCCAAAACAGGCGATACGAAATGTAGAATTTGATTGTATTTTTGAGGCCGAAGATTTGGCTCAGAAAATTAATCGTTTGAAATATATTCATTAAAATACTATTCCAAAAAACAAGAAATTTTAAATTAAAGGAATTAAAAAAAGATAAAAATGAGTAAGAAAAGAGTTTTAATTTTTGATGACGACGCAGTAATTTTGGAAGTTGTGGGAATTATTTTTGAAGATGCAGGTTATGAAGTGGAAATTTCTGAAACTTCTCATGATATTATAGAAAAAGTTGCAGACTTCCAACCGAATGTGATTTTGATGGATAATTGGATCCCAAATATTGGTGGCGTAGAAGCTACAAAACTTTTGAAATCGCATGACGAATTCAAAAATATTCCAGTGATTTATACCACAGCAAATAACGATATTGTTGCTCTGGCCAAAGAAGCACAGGCAGATGATTTTATTGAAAAACCATTTGATTTGGAAGATTTGGAAAAAAAAGTAGAAAATTTTTTACAATAAATTTTTAGAAAATGATTTTTAGGAAAGCCCATTTTGAAGAAGTGGATGAGATATGGAGTATTTTGCAATTTGCAATTAAGAGTCGAAAAAATGATGGCAGCAATCAATGGCAAGATGGTTATCCTAACCGGAATTCAATACTTCAAGATTTAGAAAATGATTGTGCTTATGTTTTAGCTGACGAACGCGGTGTTTTAGCTTACGGCGCTGTGATTTTTGATGAAGAACCTGCCTATAACGACATCGTTGGGAAATGGCTTTCCGATGGCGATTATGTTGTGGTGCATCGTGTAGCGGCAGCAGAGCGCTCGAAAGGAATGGGCATTGCAACTCGGTTTTTTAATGAAGTTGAAAATTTTGCAACGTCCAAAAATGTCCATAGTGTGAAAGTGGATACCAATTTTGATAATCTTGCAATGTTGAGAATTTTAGACAAACTGAATTATCAATATTGCGGAGAAGTATATTTCCGAGGCAGCGCCCGAAAAGCCTTTGAAAAGTTGGTTTAAAATATAAATGCCAAAACCGAGCTTTGTGAACCCGGTTTTTATGTTTAATGGATTTTTAAATTTAATTTCAATCACATTTTCCGTCAACATCGCAACTTGAAGCATTATTAGAATCCAATGTTT
Organism: Soonwooa purpurea; assembly: GCF_053891095.1. Taxonomy (NCBI): domain Bacteria; kingdom Pseudomonadati; phylum Bacteroidota; class Flavobacteriia; order Flavobacteriales; family Weeksellaceae; genus Soonwooa; species Soonwooa purpurea. The sequence continues at coordinate 45,770 of NZ_JBSSMA010000003.1, read as the reverse complement.
TAAAACCAGATTCTTTACTATAATCCGCATAAGATTGTTTCAAAGCATCTAAGAAATGATGTGCTGGCTGTGCGCCTTTAACAGCAAATTTTCTATTGAATACAAAAAACGGAACCGAATCAATGCCTAAATCTTGTGCTTCGGCAATGTCGTCTTTGGCGTATTTCAAAAATTCATCTTGCGATAAGGCATTGTTGATGTCGTCTTGTGAAAGCCCAATATTAGAACTTAATTCTAACAAAGTTGTATCATCCGCCAAATCTTTTCCTTCGGTAAAATATGCTTTGAAGAAAACTTCCTCGGCCTGATCTCCCAAGTTTTTTTCTTTAGCAAACTGAATAATTCTGTGCGCTTTAATAGAATTCGCCAATAACTGAATATCAAAATCGAAATCCAATCCCGCATCTTTTGCCATAGAAACGACATTCTCGAACATGGCTTGGACATCGTCAACGTTCATGCCTTTTCGGTTGGCCATATAGTCGGTCATTGTTGTTCGGATTTTCACTTCTTCGGGAATTGTGGGATCCAGTTGGAAAGATTTCCATTCGATTTCCACATCCTTTTTGTAATCAAAATGTTCTAGAGCCGCTTCGAAGTGGCGTTTTCCAATATAGCAGAAAGGACACATGATGTCGCTCCAGATTTCTACTTTCATTTTATTTTGATTCATATTTTTTATAGGTTGTTAAATTGCTTTAATGTAAGTTGTAAAATCGTAAAGATTTTATATTTAAAACTCGAAGCCTAAGTTACGAAGTTCTTGCCCGAGATCTGTCTCTTGTTTCACATGAATTGTTGCGAATCCCAAATCTTTTGCTGTTTCAATATTTTGGATATTATCGTCAATAAAAACAGATTCTTCAGCTTTCAGATTGTAACGTTTTAATAAAACTTGATAAATTTTAGGATCAGGTTTAATGAGTTTTTCGTCCCCTGACACTACAATTTTGCCATTAAAAATTTTAAAAAAATCATAGTTTTCTAAAGCATAAGGAAAAGTTTCCGAAGACCAATTGGTCAAACCATACAATGGATATTTGCCGTCTAATTGTCTAAGAACTGCAACATTTTGAGGAATGTCACCACGCAACATTGTTGTCCAGTTATCGTAATAAGCACGGATATCTTTTTCGAAAAGAGGATGCTCTCTCACAAGTTTTTCTGTGCCACGATCCAGACTTCTTCCGCGATCTTGCTCCATGTTCCAGGTATTGGTTGCGATATTATTAAGAAAAAAATCCATCTCGCTTTGGGTTTCAAAATGGTTTTTAAAATAATATCTAGGGTCCCAATCCATTAAAACGCCTCCAAAATCAAATATAATATTTTTAAGTTTCATGTATGCAAAATATAAAAAAGACCGCTAAAAAACGGTCTTTTCAACTAAAAAAATAAACAACTATTTATCAATAGAACCCATTACTTTTTGTGCAAAAGCATTCAGGGCATCTTTTTCTGACAAACCGTTTTTAACTTCGTTGTGTACTTCTAGCGCGCCACAGATATTGGTAATCATTTCGCCAACAACATCTAGTTCTTCTTCTTTCACGCTACGAAATTCACAGTAATTTTCTAAAACCTCCAAAGCGGTGTTAAGTTGCTCTGGTGTTTGGTTTTGATAAAATTGTCTTATAATTGGTAATTTCATATTTCGTATAATTTAAAATTGAAAAAAACTTAGGCTTTCAATTCGTTGAACAAATTGTTCAAACTTTCTGCTTGATTGGTTTGCACTTGATTTTTCAAAGCACCATTTTCAAAAGCTGCAAAAGTTGGAAGGTTGTCCACGTTCGCCATTTTTCTACTTTCTGGAAGTTTTTCTGCATCTACATAATAGAACGGAATATCTTCGTTTTCTGAAGCTAATTTTTTGAATTTTGGCTTCATAATTCTACAATTGCCACACCAAGATGCACCATATTGCACCATAACTTTTGGGTTGTCAGCAAGGATTTGTTGTAGGTTATCTTCTGTTAATTCTAAAAACATTTTTGTTGATTTTTGGGTATTAAAAATGTGATAATTTGTAAATAATCATCTTCAGTCTCCATCAGCATTACAAATTATCACATTAGATTATTTCACAATAATTAGTGTTTTGCTAAGTATTCTGCTGTAGAGTTTCTGTCTGCTTTCATAGCGTCTTTACCTTCTTCCCAGTTAGCTGGACAAACTTCACCATGCTTTTGTACGTGCGTATAGGCATCGATAAGTCTCAGGAATTCTGCAACATTTCTACCAAGTGGCATATCGTTAACCGCTTCGTGGAAGATTTTTCCAGTCTCGTCGATTAGATAAGTTGCTCTGTAAGTTACGTTAGATCCTGTAAAGATTTCGTTTCCTTCATCATCAAAATCGATATCTTGATCAACAATTCCTAAAAGGTTAGCAAGATGTCTGTGTGTGTCCGCTAGGATAGGGTAAGTTACCCCTTCGATACCACCATTATCTTTTGGCGTGTTCAACCATGCAAAGTGTACTTCGTTGGTATCGCAAGACGCACCGATTACGATAGTGTTTCTTTTTTTGAATTCCTCCAAAGCTTCTTGGAAAGCGTGCAATTCTGTAGGACATACAAAAGTGAAATCTTTTGGATACCAGAACAACAAAACTTTTTGTTGGTTGTTAACCGCTTCTTCTAGGATGTTAATTCTTAAGTTATCACCCATTTCGCTCATCGCGTCAATTGCTACATTTGGAAATTGTCTTCCTACTAATGACATAATTTTTATATTTTTTAGTTAAACTTGTTATTAACAATTTGATGTTGCAAAGATAATAAGATTTTGTGTATTGAAAAACAATAATCAATTTATAAAATCTATCGCTACGAATTTCTTTTAATTTTAAATATTTGGGCGCTTTTTCCGGCTGTCACTAGTCGCTTTTTTGTTCCGTCGCTTTTTCCTTTGCTTACAAAAAGAGCTCCAACAGGCCGTTCCATCCGGAGCGCACTCATTTTATTTTGTATATAAATATAAGGCTTAAAACAAAGAAAACCAAACTCCTGAAGCTTGGTTTTATATGATATTTGTTAGTAAATATTTTAATTTAAAACAACAAATTAGCATTTATTAGATATCTTTCGTGAATTCTTTTATTCTTCTCATGGCTTCAATCAGATCTTCTTCTGATGCGGCGTACGAGAATCTAATACAATTGGGATTCCCGAATGATGTTCCGCCAACACACCCAACATGAGCGTTTACTAATAAGGACATTGCAAAATCATCTGCATCTTTTATCAAAGTACCGTTGATGGTTTTTCCTATGAAATAAGAGATGTCTGGAAAGAAATAAAATGCACTTTTGGGAAGATTACATTTGAATCCTTTGATGTCTTTCATGAGTTCGTAGACTAGGTTTCTTCGTTTTTCGAAAGCATCAATCATATAAGACAAATCGTTTTTTGTTAAACCAAGAGCGACAATCGAAGCGCGTTGCGCAATGGTATTTGGTCCACTCGTAACTTGTCCTTGTACTTTATCGCAAGCTTTTGCTAGCCATTCTGGACAAGCCGAATAGCCGATTCGCCATCCTGTCATGGCAAAGGCTTTGCTCATACCATTGATAACTGCGGTTTGTTCATATATTTCTGGAAATTCTGCGATAGAAATATGCTTTCCTGTATAGTTGATGTACTCGTAGATTTCGTCAGAAATAATAGTAATCTGTGGATATTTTGCAACAACTGTAGCAATTGCTTTAAGTTCTTCATAAGTATAAAAACTTCCAGATGGGTTACAGGGCGAGCTATAAAGGATAGCTTTTGTTTTTGGTGTAATCGCTTTTTCTAGTTGTTCGGCAGTCATTTTGAAATCTGTTTCTAAACTCGTTTCAATAAAAACTGACGTTCCGCCCATCATTTTTACCATTTCGTCATAACTTACCCAATATGGTGCAGGAAGAATAACCTCGTCACCATCATTGATGAGTGCAGAAAGGACATTCATGATAGATTGTTTGGCACCGTTGGAAACACAAATTTGTGTTGGTTTATAAGTAAGATTGTTATCACGCTTTAATTTATGAGCGATGGCTTGTCTTAGATCTAAAAAACCAGGGACAGGCGAGTAGTGGCTGTAATTGTCGTTGATGGCTTGTATCGCTGCTTGTTTCACAATTGTAGGAACATTGAAGTCGGGTTCTCCCAAAGTGAGGCTGATAACATCAATGCCTTCCGCCTTCATCTCTCTAACTTTATTACTCATTACAAACGTCTGCGAATAGCTAAGTCGGTTGACGCGATCCGAATATCTTTCCATTTTAAGCTTCTATTTTTTGCAAAGATATAGATAATTGTAATCAGTCAACAAGTGTTGATAATATACTCTAAAATTTCTAGAAAACGCCCTGTTTAGGAGGTGAGTTTTAGCAATTCTGATTTTAATCATGTGTTTTACAGAGTTTTAAAAATGAGGTTTGTTTACAAAAACCCTGTTATTATTATGATAAATCTTATTTATTGTGATAAATATTTGTTTTAATAAAATTTTTAAATGCTTTTGTTTAAAATTTAATTTTAAGCTTATTTTAATGCGTATTTGATAATCCTATAAATTTAATATTCTATTTTTGCAGTCCCAATTTTTATAAAACACTACTAACCTTATTATTTGATTATTAAATACAAATGAAAAAAATATCTTTTTTTATATCTACGCTTGCTGTTAACTTTTTTTTAGCACAAACATCAATAGCGGTATGGAATAAACAAAATTTTGCCCCAACTGTTAAAGATAATTTAGTTTCCGCCGAAAATATATTTTCTACAGTAGGAATATCTGCTGATAAAGACAATCAGACTTTTTTTAATACTTACAATTGGCCAACGCCGAATTATAATGATTTAACTGAAAAAACTTTAGATACCAATAAGTATGTACAATTTACAGTTAAACCTAAGATTGGAAACCAAATTAATTTGAACAGTTTCAATTTTGATTACCGTATGCAAGGCGGTTCTGCAAAATTAGAAATTAGATATTCTGTGGATCCTAATTTTTCGAATTATAAAGTGCTTGTCGAAGATTTGTTAATTGAGAATAAGTCTTGGGCAAAACTTTCATGTTCTGATTTTTCTGGATTACCTCGTCAAATAATTGTTTCCGGAAAAGCACTTTATGTGCGAGTTTATGTCTATCAGACCAATAATAGATTTCAAATAAAATACACACAGGATTCTGACGGTCCCACAATTCTAGGAACAGCAAAAGCCCAACAAGCTAGTGTGCCAATTCCTGAAAACGATACGGCTACAACAACTAAGAATAATGATGTTAATATCAAAATTCTAGATAACGATTTTTTTCAAACCACGACTAATGTTGTTATAGATACGGCACCAACTCATGGCGCAGTAAGTATAAATACTGACAATAGCATTACATATACACCAGAAGCATCGTTTCTAGGAAAGGATTTTTTCTTTTACAGACTTGTAGATGCAAATGGCACTTCTAGCTTGGCTAGAGTAGATGTTGATGTTACAGCAGAGAAAACTATTTCAATTATACAGTGGGATAATTTGTCATTTTCTGCCCATCCACTTATCCCAGGCGTAATTGGAAAATCTGTAAAAGGCAATAATTTAGATATCAGTGGTGATACGTGGAGCGAACCTATTTTTAAGATTTCTGGTTTGTCCAAACCTACTGAAGCTATAGATCTTAATAAGTATATTGAATTTACTTTTGAACCAAACGGAAAACAATTGGATCTTAAAAGCTTTGATATAGAATACCGTGCAAATGGAGGAACTGGTTATTTTAAAATAGAGTATTCTAAAGACCCAAATTTTGCAACTGGAGTACAAGTTTTGACATCAGAAATTGCTTATGATAACAAATGGAAAGCTTCTAGTTTTGACTTTGGCGCAGAAGCTATTCTAAAACCTGGAGAAAAGGTATTTGTAAGACTTTATCCTTATAAAAGTTATAACGACTTATTAATAAGATTATCAGCAAAACCCTTGTCTGGACCTTTAGTTAAAGCTATCGTATCAAATTATAATGTAACAAGTTGGGTAAATCCAGCGCAACCTTATTGGGACAATGGAACGCCGAATCTGTTAAAAAATGCTGTAATTGTTGCCAATTATGACACTTCACTTTATGGATCGATAGAAGCTTCCAATATTACAGTTAATAGCGAAACGAAAGTTACTGTTAATAACAACGATTATATTAAACTTAGTAATGCATTAACCAATTTGGGAACTGGTGACAATATTGTTTTTGCTCCAGATGCTAATTTTTTACAAACCAACAACACACCTAATATTGGAAAAGTTACTGTAAAAAGAACAACCAAACTTCCAAAAAAAGGTTATAACTATTGGTCTTCGCCTGTTACAGGACAGAATCTTTATCAGTTTTCTGACGGTTATAACCAAGCTAGTAATCCTCCGAATCCACAAGGAACACCTTGGAATCAATTTTTTATCTATAATGAAAAAAATGATTATTTTGTTACATCAATTCCAAATGAGCTGAAATTAGACGCCAATTCAGAGTTTTTAAAATCTCGTGGTTACGCTATTCGTGGAAAAAACAGCTTTCCTACAGAAATTAATGCAACATCGCCAGAAGCCGAATTCAAATTTGTTGGTGTACCAAACAACGGAACGATAGAGTCCTATATTTTAAAATATACAAACGAAGATCATGGCTATAATTTGGTAGGAAATCCTTATCCATCAAATATTGATCTTGACATATTCTTTATCGAAAACGCAGATCTTATTCAGCCAATCGCATATTTCTGGACCAATAATGATATGAGTATCTCTACTCAGCAAGGTTCTCAATATAATGGTAATAACTATGCAATCTACAACAGAATGGGCGGTATCCCAGCCACTTATAAAGGTCTAAACAAAAATATCCCTAACATTTCTGTAAAAACATCACAAGGCTTTATCATAAAAGCTAAAGCTACAGGCCAAAATAAAGCACTTCGCTTTACCAATGCTATGCGAACAAAAGAGCAAGGTGTATTCTTTAATTATAAAGCAGCTGAAAAAAATAGATTTTGGTTAAATCTTAAATCAGAAGCGGATATCAATAACGAAATTCTTATAGGTTATTTGGAGGATGCAAGCAATGCTTTTGATGCAGACTTGGATACAGAGCTATTAGCAGTTGGTGAAGATGCAATTTGGAGCAATCTGGATAATAAGCAATTAGGCATCCAGGCTAGAAGTTGGAATGATAACCAAGAAGATGTTGTTAAACTAGGTGTACAACTTTCTGCAGCTGGTAACTACAGCATTTCTTTGGGTGATGTGGAAGGAATTTTTAACCAAAATCAAAACATCTATTTAAAAGACAATTCGACTTCTCAAATCATAGATTTATCTAACGGTTCTTACAATTTTTATGGTGAAAAAGGAATTTATAATGAACGCTTCGAAATTGTTTATAAAAAGAAAGAAACAACTTTAGCGGTAACAGAAACTCAAAAAGATGTTTTAGTTTACAAAAACAATGATGCTTTTGTCATCACATCAAAAACGGACAATATCGAAGAAGTTGAAGTGTATGATGCATTAGGAAGATTGGTTTATCAAACTAAACCTAATAATAAAGCAGCTCAAATTTCTTTGAATCAATTTGCAAAAGGCATGTTTATTTTGAAAATTAGTACCAAAACTAATACGTTAACAAAAAAGATAATCAACTAGTTTGGTTATCTTTTTAACGAAGTTTTTCCTTAATTTCGCAACATGTCTTTAGAACTTATTTTAAAATATTTCCCCGATATTTCGGAAACCCAGAAAGAGCAATTTTCAAAACTTGAAAATTTGTATAACGAATGGAACGAAAAGATAAATGTTATCTCCCGAAAAGATATGGAAAGTCTTTATGAAAAGCACATTTTACACTCTTTAGGAATTGCAAAAGTTATGACTTTCGCGCCAGGATCCAAAGTTTTGGATATCGGTACAGGCGGCGGTTTTCCAGGAATTCCTTTAGCGATTTTGTTTCCAGAAACACAGTTTACATTAATAGATAGCATTGGCAAAAAAATCACCGTAGTACAAGCGGTTGCCGAAGGTGTAGGATTGTCCAATGTCACAGCGATACACGGACGAGCAGAAAAACTAAAAGATAAATTTCATTTTGTGGTAAGTCGTGCTGTAACGCAGATGCCCGTATTTTTGCGTTGGTTGCATGGCAAGTTTGAGAAAGACCAATTCAATCCAAAACACAACGGCGTACTTTATCTTAAGGGCGGCGATTTGGGTGAAGAGTTAGCAGGCATCAAATCGGAAATTTTTCAACTGAAAAACTATTTCGAAGAAGATTTTTTTGAAACAAAAAAAGTAGTTTATATCTCTAAAGGAAATATTTTTTAGTAATTTTAAACTATGAAAGGATTTATTAAAATAAGTTTTGCAGTGTTAGGCCTCGTTTTTCTACAATCTTGTAACAACGACGCTTACGAAATTACTGGAGTACAGGCTAGAAAAATTGACAGCGTTATTATAGATCAAGACACTATGACGATTTTTAATATGCAGCCAATTAAAGTGTTTTCGACTTATAATAAAGAATGCGAAGGCTTTTATGGTGTAGATTATATCCCTCAGGATTCTACAAGAACAGTTGTTAATTACGCCTACAAAAATAACCAAACTTGTCAAGAAGGCACTTACCGCGCTTTTAATTTAATCAGATTTGAACCTCAGAAAAAAGGAACTTATTATTTCAAATTTTGGCAAGGCAAAAATGCTTCTGGAGAGAATATTTGGCTAGAAAAACAAATTGTAGTGGAGTAGTTTTTCCACAAAAAAAATAACTAAATTGAGACCTTTTAAAAAGGTCTTTTTTTATGAAATTTCTTGAGAAAATTGTCGAAGATTTGTTGTCTAAATTTTCAGATTTATCACAACTTAATATCGTTTTGCCGGGTAAACGGCCCTTGGTTTTTATCAATCGGATTCTGAAAGAAAAATCTTACAACGGGATGTTGCCACAATTCTCAACCATAGAAGATCTTATCCAAGAATTGGCGGCAAAACAGCATTTACAAGGCATTGCGCTTCATTTGTTTGCGTATAAAATTTATCAAAATATTGATACTTCAGAGGATTTTGGAAGTTTTCTAAAATGGTTTCCGACTTTGCAAAAAGATTGGGATGATATGCTGAAATTTACCGATGATGATGATAAAGTGCTGCAATGGATGCTGGATGAAGAACGTATCAAAAATTGGGGCGAAGACTTGGGCGAAGAAGATAATGCACGCCGTAGAAATCTCAATTTCTGGAAAAAGATGAATGCGTTTTTACCATTATTAAAAACCGAACTCGATGCTAAAAATTGGGCGACTTCTGGCATGATACACGTCGCAGCAAAAGAAAAAATCCAGGATTTCGCAAAAAATACGCCGGCACAGTTTATATTTTGTGGGTTTAACGCCTTTACGCCTATTGAAGAAAGTGTGGTGAAAAATCTGTTGCATTGGGACAAAGCCATTTGTTACTTTCAGGCAGATTCTTATTATATTGAGGACGAAAGGCAAGAGGCCGGAAAATTTTTGCGAGAACATCTAAAATGGAAAGAATTTAATGATTCGCGGGTATTCAATTGGATTGAAAATGATTTCCAAAAGTCTAAAAATATTAATGTCTATGAAGTCTCAGGGAATATTGTTCAGACTAAGGTTTTACCCAAGATTTTTGAAAATATAGCGCTTGAAGATATTTCTAAAACAGCAGTTATTTTACTCGATGAAAACCTTCTGCCAGCAAGTCTGGATGCTATGTCGCAAGTACAAAATCTCAATATTACAATGGGATTTCCGTTGAAGAATTTGTCTTTTAGCAATGCGATAAAAAAGCTATTTTATCTTCAAAAACAATTAGAAAAAAAAGCGAGTTCTTATTATTATGCAGATATTTTTCCGATTTTGCAAGAGTTACCAAATTCGGATGAAGATCAAAAAATCATCAACGATTTTATTGCGACCATAGAAAGCCGAAATATTGTTTACATTTCTTCCAAAATGATAATCGAGCTTTTAGGTGAGCTTAGCTATTTTTCTTTATTAAAGCAGCCTAACGATGTTATTAAATTCTTAGACGATCTCATTAAGTTTTGTACTGAACTGAAATTCAGAATTAATGATGACGATATTTTGTATGAAAATATTAGCCATTTTGAACAATCATTTAGAGTTTTAAAAAACCAGATAGAGCCTTACAAAATCCCTTTAAAAATGGAAACTTTGGAGGTTCTTATCAATCAATTGGTGAATACCGAATCGATAGATTTTCAAGGTGAACCTTTGGCAGGCTTGCAAGTTATGGGACTTTTGGAAAGCCGACTTCTTAATTTCGAAAACCTCATTTTGCTTTCTGTCAACGAAGGAAAATTACCGCTAGGAAATACCCAAAATACCTATTTGCCTTTTGATGTTCGTAAGAATTTTGGACTGAATACTTTTTTAGAAAATGACAGCATTTATGCGTATCACTTTTACCGATTAATTCAAGATTCTAAAAATGTTCATTTGTTATTTAATGCTTTAAGTTCGGGTGTTAACACTGGAGAAAAAAGTCGCTTTATTACTCAAATTGAAATGGAAAGTGCGCATAAAATTAATCATATTGTGGTTGATAATGCGTCCGAGCCTATTGTTCAGGAACTAATGAAAATCGAAAAAACAGAATCTGTCCTTAAAAAACTTTATGAATGGAAGCAATCTGTGTCGGCATCACATCTTACAAGTTATTTGTATAATCCAGTTGATTTCTATCTAAAATATGTTCTAAAAGTCAAAGATACAGACGAAATCGAAGAAGAACTTTCTGTGAGAAATTATGGTAATCTCGTGCATTTTGCTGTGCAATATTTATATGAAGATTTCAAAAATAAAATTTTGACTTTGGATGATTTTAAAGTTTTAAAAGATAGAGTAGAAGCTTCTATTTTGCATGCCATTAAAACCTTAAAGCATGAAAAAGAATTTTATGAGCGCGGGATGAATTATGTCCATCGTCAAATAGCAGAACGCGTTATCCGAAGCATTTTGCAGTATGACGAAAACCTGGTAAAAAACGGTTCTTCTTTAGAAATTATCGAACTTGAAAAAAATGTAAAAGCTGAATTTTTTATTAATGCTGAAAAAACAGATTCGGTGATGTTTAACGGTTTTATTGATAGGATAGACCGTCTGGATGGCGTTGTAAGAATTATTGACTATAAAACTGCAAAGATTAAAAAACTGAACCTGAAAGTTAAAGATAAAACCGAACAATTGGAAACTTTGTTTTATAACGAAGATTATAAACAAGCCTTGCAATTGTCCATTTATAAATATGTTTTGCAACAAGATGAAGATTATAACAAAAACATTTTAGAACCTGGCATTTGGTCTTTCGCGGAGGTTAATAAAGGCGTTGCTTCTTTAACCGCAGACGATTTGGATGACTCCGAAATTGAATTTTCCATAGCTTCGCTCATTAATTTAATTCTGAATCCAGAAATTCCTTTTGAGGAAAAAAAACATACAAGTTGGTAATAACCTCGGCTTTTCAATTGAAAAGCCGAGGTTGTTTAGTTCTTAATAATTTTTTGACTTATACTTTCCTTAGCAGTATTAATCTTTACAATATATTGACCGTTGTTAAGCTGCGACAAGTTTAATGATTTTGAAACCAATTGTCCTGCTAGATTATAAACTTCTATGCTTTTAATCTCATTTTCGGGAATATTGGTTTTGAAAATACCTTTGGAAGGATTGGGGTAAATAAAATGTTTACCTAATTTTTCATTTGATGAATTTGCAAGAGTTGACGAGTTTTCCAAATAACGAATCTCAATTGGGATGGTTATATTATTTTGTTCAATAGCAACAACATCCAAAACTGGGAATTTGTAATCCTGATGAAACCATTGGTAATTAATTGTTTTAATACTTCTTTGTTGTGTTCCACTGTTTTGAACGATTGTAATTTGTTGATCAGAAATTGTTTTTAGTCGCAAAACATTTGAAAATGTTTGATTATTAATTACAAGATTACCATAACCATCGACAACATTGGTACGCGTTCCGGTTCCGTTGATTTTAAATAAAAAACTCTGTTCCATAGATTCGCCATCATAAGAAAAAGCTTCTGTATAGGAGTCATTATAATTCATTGGGAATTTGTACATGACATCTGGCTGTTGATAATTGAGCGTCAATACAATTTCGTTACCAGAAGAATTCATTTTTAAACCCAACATTTTGGTGGAAAAATCAGAATAAGATTTATAGTAATGAGCAAAAAGATCCTCTAAAGTACTATTTGTTCCTGCTGGTTCTGGATTGTTAATTAATTTTTGAGCGACATTAAAATTATTACTAAATTCTACATCGCAATCCGATGTATAACCCAAAGATTGGCACCAAAGATTTTTAAAAACACTTGTAGATGGGTCTGCATAAGCGATTTGCTTGCTCGATTGATTTTGAACCGCCCCAAAATTCCACTGAAAATTAGCACCTGTTGCGGCAAAATTAAGGCTGGTAGAGGTGTTTCCTAAATGGTAATTGGCTTGGTCGCTTACATTAGCATAATTAGCGGCAGTATAGGTCATCTGCGCTTTTACCAATGACAATATCGCCATCAGTAAAACTGAATAAAATTTTTTCATGATAAATAGTTTTTAGTTTGTTATAAAGATAATAAAAATCTACTTTTTTATATCTCTTTAAAATGAAAAAAAACTATTAAATACATCAATTAAACCTAAAATATCTGAAAATCATGCAAAATTATAAAATGATAATTTTTGTCATTGTCTAATTTTAGAGCGGTTCAATAGAATTTTAAAAATAAAATATTGAATAGAATTTATAAAAACCAAATTGAAATAATATTAAAAAAATAGTTTAAAAATCACTGAATTCAGTTATAAAAAAACTGCAGAATTAATAAAAATTCTACAGTTTAAATGATGTTTTAGAAATTATTTTCTCCTTTAAAAAGCATTAATCCCCGTAATATCCATACCTGTGATTAATAAATGTACGTCGTGTGTACCTTCGTAAGTAATTACAGATTCTAAATTTGCTGCGTGACGCATCATCGGGAATTCTCCCATGATTCCCATTCCGCCTAAAATTTGACGAGATTCGCGTGCAATATCAATCGCCATTTTAACATTGTTTCTTTTTGCCATAGAAATCTGTGCAGGAGAAGCTTTGTGCTCATTTTTAAGATTTCCTAATTGCAAACAAAGCAATTGTGCTTTAGTAATTTCTGTTAAAAATTCGGCTAATTTTTTCTGCTGCAATTGATAAGAAGCAATTGGTTTCCCAAATTGTTTGCGCTCCAAAGCATATTGTACGGCTGTGCAATAGCAGTCGATTGCCGCTCCAATGACGCCCCAAGAAATACCATATCTTGCCGAGTTAAGGCAGGATAGAGGGCCTTTAAGACCTTCCACATTTGGAAGTAGATTTTCTTTTGGAATTTTCACATTATCAAAAACTAATTCTCCAGTTTTGGAAGCGCGAAGCGACCATTTGTCTGTCGTTTCGGGGCTTGTAAAACCGCCCATACCGCGTTCTACAATTACGCCACGTACTTTGCCAGCTTCATTTTTTGCCCATACCACAGCAATATCACAAAGCGGCGCATTGGTAATCCACATTTTGGCGCCATTAAGAAGGTAATGATCGCCATTGTTTTTAATCGTTGTTTCCATGGATCCGGGATCTGAACCGTGATTAGGCTCTGTAAGGCCGAAACTTCCGATCATATCACCAGTTGCCAATTTTGGAAGATATTTCTTTTTTTGATCTTCGGAACCGAATTCGTTAATAGGAAACATGACCAAAGAAGATTGTACCGAAGCAGCGGAACGAACTGCTGAATCGCCACGTTCTAGCTCTTGCATAATGATTCCATACGAAATTTGGTCGAGTCCAGCGCCGCCATATTCCTCAGGAATATATGGGCCCAAGGCGCCAATTTTTCCTAATTCTTTCATTAGATTTGGAATATCGCGATGTTCTTGAGCTGCTTTGTCAATTTGAGGCATTACAAAACTTTCAACCCAATCTCTAACAGATTGTCTAATGAGTTTGTGTTCTTCGGTTAAAAGATCATCCATCAGATAATAATCTGGAATGTTTGAAAGTGGATAATAAGACATATATTTTGATGTTTTGGTTAATAAAAAATTGTTTGTCGAAAATAAGCTTTTCTTGACAATTTCAAAAATTAATTTCTAAAGAGGTTTAAAGTCAATTTTAAACGGCATACATCTCACTATTTTAAAATAGCCTATAATTTATATTTAATTAAATACCAAAACAGTCATTTCCAATAGATTACAAAAATGTTAACAGATTTTTAAAAATTCACTTCTGTAAACAAACATTTACGCAATTCGAAATATAAAAGAACTTGAATTGGCAATATTAACATTTTTTTTAACATTTCCAAAATATTTATTAAAAAGATCAATAATCAAAGCGAAAAGAGTAGGAGCAAAGCAAAGAGAACCAATCACAATTATAAAGCAAAAAACCACGATTTAACGTGGTTTATTTTCAATGTAATTTCCTTTATAATTCCTGCGAAGATATCGACCTGTTCGCCTAGCATATACATTAAAGTATTTCCAGTCTGAATGTTTGTCGGAATTATCAAGCCATTGAGAAAAGGCAAAGCAACTGGACACAAATTCCATTTTAAAAGGCTGTTTTGTTGAATCCTTAAAAAATACTATGCAAGTATAATCTGAATTATTTTTGAACTCCATTTTCTTTGTCTTTTTCCTTTTCGGAAAGCTTTTCTTTGACTCGCGTTTTATTCAACTTTTCAACAACAAATAGGACAATTTGTGTTCCCAAAGTTAATATTAATTGTGCAAAAACGCTGTGATATTCATTCGGAATCATAAGAGGTGAAGCAAAAGCATAGCCAGTACTTAGGGGGTGATCCGTTAAATAGTTTAGTACTTTATCCATACACTACACACAATTACAAGGCGTTTGTTTTCCCGAAATATTAAACTTAATTCCGTTCAGCTTATAAAAGATGAACAACACACACGCACCAATTAAGATGTCTTTTTTACTGATATTTTTCATTTTATTTTTTGATTTTTTATTTAGTTAATTATATAGCGAATTATCCATTCCGAATCTTTTGGATTTTCAACAATTGAAATTTTAACCAAATCGCCACTTAATATTGTACCAGCGTTTGCAAGTTTTTTAACCTTGTCAAATAAAGCTACAGTTTTCCCGTTTTGGGCTTCAAATTGAATTGCACGACATTCGTCATAAGCAGGAAGTTTGTCCGAGTTATCGCATTCAAAACCACCTACAACAAGTATTTCAGAACCCCATTCCGAGCGTATTCTATCCATTTGTTTTATAAGTCGGTTGTAATTTCCGACCCTTTTTTGATCAGTAGGTTTGCAATTAGGGAAGTATTCAGACTCTTTAAAGTATTGACTTTTAATCAGTCCATTTGTTCCATTTTCGGAATTTCCGTTATTTCCTTGCGTATCATTGGAAGAACCCGAAGAACCCGAAGAATTTTGAGAACCAAGACCGCTTATTTTATCATCAAGGATTGACCCCATATTTTTGAGCCAATCGAAAAAGCTGGATTTATTATCAGTTCCCAATGTTACAGAGCGTAACATCATATAAATGAGATATGCACCCGAACCAATAAGCAAGAAGTAAATGAGATTGAACCAATCAAAGCCACCATCATTACTTTTACTTACCGTTGTATTTCTTTTTGGTCTGTTAGACCTTTTATAATATTTTGGCATGTTTTTTATTTTACTATTTTTAACAAAATTTTAAGGCTTTAATTTTTCGTACAATATCGTAGCAAGAAGCGAAGCCGTAACACTTAATACAAATACTTTTAAACTCATGAAAAAAATTTTTACTATTGGATTATTATCATTGTCTTGTTTAGCTTTTGCACAGACAAATAAAGATGTTATTTTAAAATCAAAAATTAAAAACTCCATTGCATTTGAAAAAGGAATGCTTTATGAAATTAACGATAATAAAACTATTAACAGCGTTTATGAATCTTACAAATGTTTAATAAAAAATTATAAATATGATATTAAACAAGACTCTCATTTCTTAAACCGCAAAGAATTTCAAAAAAAATATAAAGAAGCTTCTATTGAATTAGTTGAAAAAAAAGCTTTCACTTATATTTTAATGATGGACTTTAGAAATAGAGAGAACGCAGTTGAGAAATATCCAAAATGTTATAAAAAAGAATTTATTAATCTAGAATAATACATGAACTCGCTACAAGCGAGTTTTTATATTTTTATCGTACCAAGATTTAGGTCTATAAACTCCCTGTATAGCATCGACACAAGCCATAACCCTACGAGTCCAGCCAAGACCATAACAATGATACAATTTACCTGTAGGAGAGTTTGAACATGAATTTTTTGTACTCTTATAACTTTTCAACTCATTTATATAAAGAGTTTTAAATTTTTCCGCAACAGTTAAATAATTTGTGTTTTTATCTGCAAATATTAAACAATTTTTAAACCAAGTTTGTTTAAAAAGACCAACACCACCCATATAACAAGCATTTAACAAAGAAACTAGTAAACCCTTTGGAACAGCTATATTTGAGGTCTTTAGATAGATATTAAAATTATCTATAAAATTTGATTGTTTAAAATAATACAAAATTTGATTATAGGCTTCTTCTCTAGAAAATTTATCTCCATTTTTAACAGCTCTTAGCCTAACACCTTGAGGACTCCATATACTTATGGAACCATATCCACCTGTAGCAAATGACTCACCTTTAACCTGTCTAGCAATTGGCTCATAACCCTCATAAACCATCAAAAAATTGACTAATTCGTCAATAACATCTTTATTTATTTCTGTATATAAAGTCATATTTCCTGTATTTGAATTTCCATATTTTAAAGGTTGCAAAGCAGTATCTTCTGTGTAACCGAGTTTTACCATAGCTTCCTCGGTCAATTTAAACCCTAGTAAAATTGTTAATGTTATAGGATCCATATTTTTTTTAATTTTTAATTGTTATTAAAAAACCTACCTAATTGTAGGTAGGTTTTAGTTTACGCATCTTTATTCAGCTTTATTTTCCTCGTTTTTGTCTAGTGGTGACAAGTCCCAATTTTTAACATTGTCAATCGCATCTATGACAGCTATAGCTACTTGTGCGTAATATTTTACCGTAGGCATGGCTTTAAACGCAACACCCAAGAAATTAATGATTTTTTGCATTTTAAATTTTTAATTTATTTGTCTGAATTATCTATAAAGGTCCCTGCATAACCTCCATTTTTAGCGCGTGGGTTCATTACAAAAGCCATATCATTAACAACAACTTTACCTGTCTTTTTTTCCATTGTACCCCAATGAAAATTTGTTTGACCTGTTATAGTATTTGTAAAAACAACAGCAACAGAACCGAACCAACCTTTATCACTTTCTTTTGAATCTTTTGTTATAGTCGCTTTAATAGATATCAATTCTCTAGAACGGTTCAATCTCCAACCTGTTGTTAGATACATTTCAACACCGTCTTTATTAACGTATCTAGTAAATTTTGCACCGCTCTTTTTTGATTTTTTACCGCTACTTTTTTTATAATTCGTACCGCCTGAATAATCTTTTGAACTTGAATTAGATAGACCTTCTAAGGCTTTTTTCCTCCAGTAAGCTGCCTTTTCGGCATCACTATATTTATCACCACGTCTTGACATATTACCAAAATTTAAGTTTAGACTTTTGTTTTCTTTCGGCTACTAATTCAACATAGCCGACATACGCTACAGCTACTAGAAGAACATGCAACCATTTTATTTTTGTCCCTGGGATAACTTCCTTTTGAAGATACAGGTTAATTTGACCCATAAAATTAACATTAGGAATAGGGTCAGCGGTTGAAGTAAATATACTTTGACCGTTAGAAGTACTACCACCTTGCGCAGGTGTATCTGCAGAAGCACGACCAGAAGTTTGAACAAATTTTTCCTGCTCTGTTTTTGTCATTAACTGCATAGTCCTAGTATTCGGGACTACATTTGTATTTTGTGGATAATTTGTATTAGCCATTATTTTTTATTTTTAAAGATTATTAATAGTGCAATTAGACCAGCACCGATATAAATTAGTGTATTGTCTTTTTGACCTCCGTTAACGCTTACAGAACCGTTACCCCAATCAAAAAAACCGCCCCAAGAATCTGCCATTATTTTCGTTTTTTAGGTTGTGAATTAAAATAAATTAAAAGACCAGCTAGAGCACCACCGAGATACAGCATTGTATTGTCTTTCGTGGTACTACCTGCGTTTACCTGCCAATCTACTAGGCTATTTGTACCACCATTATTTTGCTGTACTCTACAAAAGTTATAAGCTTGCGCTTGACTATAAGCTTGTATTTGTCCACATTCGGTATCAAACCAACGCAAACCGTTTGACGAGTTAGAACCTCCATTAGTTCCTCCATTTGTTCCTCCATCTGTAGGGTTGTTTGTACCTCCATTTGTACCTCCTGTTCCAGTACCACCACCTGGATTAACTACAATAATATCACCCTCTAGAGGTTCTTGTATCATTATTACAGTTTTTGGCGCATGAAAATAAACATCATGCTTATGAGAATAAATAAAGTCATTTGCTTTTATATATTCTGTTTCTGTTACTTTATAATATTTTGACAGAGTTAAAAGGAACTGCTCAAACATTTTTATGCAAGCGTCACAAGCTTCTTTAGAACATTTATTAACAAGGTGAACCTCCCTAGCTTCCTTATCCATCGCCAACATTCCACTTGACCAAAAGATAGCACGCTTGACAGCTTCAAGGTCGTAGTAATTACTTTTTATTTCATCAACATAATTTTCTAAATGTTGACCTCTATCTCTTATGGATTGCTCGTCATAGGCTTGACCTCCCCAGCAACCAATATCTCCGAAAAAGTTTTTCGCTACATTAACTACTGTATTAGCTATTGCCATCATGGTTGCGGGGTCGATGTTATTAACAGTTCCGTCTTTGCCAAAAACATCAATATCAATATTTCTATTTGCAGATGTTCCTTTCAATCTGTTATCCACTACAGCACCTACAGGAGCGTAGTCTGGACCAGAATAACCACTATCATATCCGCCCTCTTCAAATTGGTCATTATTGCCCCAATCATTAGGATTAATTGACATAATTTTTAATTTTAATAGTTAATACTAGAACTCAATTAACATCACGTCAACCGCATCTTTGAAATCATAAGTCAAATTTCTAATTGGCTTAAAGTTGATTGATTGACGATTTAATGCAGCAGTTGTTTGTAAAAATCCTACAGGCAAGAATACCTTTTGCCCATTTTTAAAATAAGTAATAGCGGTAGCTTTACTTAATACAACTTTGTCGAAGTTTTCAGAATCGAAACCTAGTACAGATGTTTGTTTTTTGACAAAAATTGGATTTTTTGCATCATAGCCTAACAAAATTCTATCGTAAGTAATTCCACTGATTTGAACATCAAAAGATGATACGAATTGAATATCCAAACGTAAATAATCATTATCATCGAGTTGCAAATCACCTACAGCAAAAGGAACGACAAAAAACAGAATTGAATCTGATGTTTGTCCCAAATCACCAAGTTGATCGGATGAACCAGCTCTAGAACTATTAACATAGTTTTCGAAAAGTTCAAGCATCTCTGAACCTGATAAGTTAAGCAAAACTTTGTCAGCAACACTTTCTGAAATTAATGTTAATGTTACATTTTCTACAAATTGACTATTAACACCGTTAAAAACATAGCCAGCAGTACGCTCTTTAATGTAAATAGTACCTTTTTTTTGAGCATCTACTACAAATCTTCGAGTGAATCTAATATCCGAGTTGTCATTCATAATTTTAAAATTTATTTATTAATTATGATACAAATTTATAGGCAGTTTTTAACGCATTGAAACCATTTGACACCCTTTGACCCGTTTTGACACCTTTTAACCCCTGAAACAAGCTAAAAGCAATAGTATTGACGATAGTGGATAAATAATAGTTGATTATTTTTTATATTCAATTCTGCTATAATTTTTTTCTTTAACCGCTTTGCACTAGATAAACTTATCTCTGATAAATTAGCGAGGTCTTTTATAGTAAGTATTTTATAGTCGTTTACAATCATAGAGGAAAGGGTATTGGTTCAATGACATATTTTATTTCTTTTTCAACAATTTCTAATATTGGGTTTATTTTCTCAATAGGCTTATAAAGTATTTCAAACTGTCTTTTGTACCATTGTTTAAACATACTTTGTAATTTTATAGAACATTTTTTCAATGTACTTTTTACATCACCAACAAAGACTTTTACAAAGTCTGGAAGTTCAGGCGATATATATTCTTTCATTTGATTGCTTAGTTCCTCAACATGTACCATATCATTTTCAACAAAATCAATATATTTTAGCTTCATAATACTTTTGGAGGACCCCCATTGTTTAGCCAATACGGGACGCCTATATTTTTGATAGTCTTTTAATTTTGCTAATTGCTCTTTTGTCATATTTTTAACAGAGGTTTTTAACGGCGGTTTGGTCATATATTTTGTAATGTATGCGCCAACATCATTTATTTTTTTAAGACTTTCAATTCTAGTACTAGCAAAACTTTTTTCATAGCCAAGTTTAGCGAGATGATTATTCCAAACCCGATTAAGAACGGACTTATTAATAAAAGAATCAAAGAGAATATGAAAATGTATATCACCATTTTCAGTAGTTTCAGCACGCCATATATAATTCTTAATAGGAAGAGCCAAATCATTTGTTTGCTTTTTTGTTATTGGACAGATTATATAATTTTTTACGCTTTTAATGTCATCGATGAATTTTGCCAATGCTCTAACAATTTCCTTGTCTTGATGTTTTTGCTTTTCTGACAATGTAAGCGTACAGAATGTAATTGACCGTTGTTTAAAACCACGCCCATGCTGATAGCTTGATAATATTGATGATATAAAAACATTCGTGATTTCAGATATTTTTGATGCTTGGTTTTTCGAGAAACAATATTTGACAGTCTTATTTGTCGCATTTTCATAAGCCATGCGGAACGTTTCCGCAAAAGCATTAATGCAATCAATAGATTTCGTTTTTTTGAGAATTTGTAAGGTTCGATTTTCATTAAGTTTTTTTGACTGATTTTGGTTTAGATTTTCTTTTGACTTTTCGTTATACTTTTTAAAGGCGAAGCGTTTGTAATAGACAACACTTCGCTTTTTTACCTTAGCAACACTTTCAACCATTTTGACCGCTTTTTAACTCGCTAGGCTCGTTTAACTTTTCCGACACCACCGATTCTTTTGACAAGCCCATACTTAGGGAATTAACCGTTTTGAAATAGATTGTAAGAATCAAGAACAGAACGCAAGCAATAAAATAAAATAGGGAAACAAGGCGAAACCATTTATCAAAATAATTTTTCATTGTTACGACATTAAATAATTTAAGTAATCGACACCAATTCTTAACTTGACATAAACACATATATCGTTTTCGATTGACAATATCTCAAACTGAGTTGTTGAGAGATCAACAGACTCATATTTAGGCACTTTTATTGTAAAATAGTAATAGTCACCATCTTTATAAAAATCACCGACATATACCACATTTAGCGGTAATATTTTTTTAATTGCTTCTACCATTATTTTTTGTATTTATCGTTAAGAAATTTACAATGCGCGCAGGCCATGCGATAAGATTGATTTTCCGTTATTAATCGTTTGTCTGTTGTATCGACAACAAGAAATCCCGAACGTGAACCTTTAACTACAAATCTTTTAGAATCTAGGGGTAGAAGGTCCACTGGAGTGGACTTACCTTTATTATCTTTCATATTTAAATTTGTTTTCTTTTGGACTTATAAGAACTGTTAAAATCGAGGCTTTTCTATCACCAAGATATTGGTATTCTGGAAACATAATTTTTGCGCATTCACGACATAGAATCTTTTGACCACCAAAAAAGTATGGAAGTTCAACAACTATCATATTTGTATGAATCTTCTTTTTCATACAACGGACACAATAATGTCTAGACATTCTCAAGAATTTTTAAAAAGTTAGAAGCTTGATTTAATGTATATTGCTGATTTTCAATACCTTTTTGATAATAGGATAGGAGGGTGTCAAAATTTAACCTAAGATTTAAAAGGGATTGATACAATTGATTAAGGTCATTTATAAATCTTTTATCTATTGAAGTACAAATATTTAAGAGCAGGTCAATGGCTTGAAAAACAAACATATTGACACGCCAAAACTTGCAACTATGAACTTTTGTAAGTTTTAATTGCTGTATATAATACTGAACCTCATAAATTGACTCTATGAAGATATTTTCTTTTGAAAACTTTGTCTTTAATATTGGAGAAAGAAATGGCGCAATAGAATTAAGTTTTAGTGTATATAATTCCAAATTGAAAATTACTTCGTCAATTAAGCTTGTGTAAGCCGTTGCGAATTTTTGGACTTCATTTCCATTTTTAAAATAATAAAAGCCATAACTCGAAAAAATAAGTACTTCATAAACTTTAGTTTTTTCGTTTAGAATTACAGATTGTTCGAACTTGATACAATTTTTGTAAAATAACATTTGTAAATTAATTAAGTTAAACCTTAATCCCTTTACATTTCAAATATTGAAAACAGCCTATAATTTATATTATGTTAAATAGAGTATTTAATGAATTGGTTTTCAATAACTTGTAATTGTTTGCTATATTATTGAATTAGATATTATTAAAATTTCCCAAGTATAATTTCTCATTTGATTATATTTTAAAAATAATGTTGACTAATACAATGAATTGTATTTGTAAAAGAAAAAATATTTTTTTTCGGCAATGGCAGCCTTGGTATTTTACATAAAGGATAAAATTCTTAATTCGTTATTAAACGTTATTCCGTTTTTTTTTAATTAATAATAAACAATTATGAGTAATCTATTCATAAATATTCATGAAGTTGAGATTAAATAACATATTGTAAGTTTATTTTCGAGCAATTAGCAAAATTAAATTGTAGTTGTAGCTTTTGTAGAAAGGTTCTAGCCTATTTGAAAAGTGAAAATTTGAGCAAAAAACGATTTTGAAAATATTTGTAAAAATTATTAAGAAATACTCCTTTCCAAACTAAAGCAAAACGACTTATATTACTAACTAGATTCATTTTAAATTGTTAACGGAATTGGTTAATCTTTACGATCTGTCTTTAATTTTTCGTAAATTACAGGTGTTAAAGAAACTTAACTTCATAGCAATTAAAGTTTTTGTCAATATCTTTATTTTTAATCAAGTTTATTGTCAAATACGCAAATATTAACCAATTTAAAAATTTGAAAATATGAAAAAAGTAATGTTATTGGGAATGGGTGTTATGCTTTTATGGAGCTGTAATAATGCTTCTGAAAAATCAACTCCTCAGCAGGAAACAAAAACAGAACACCGTCATGATGAAAAAACAGACGCCGTGGAACTGAACAATGGAGAAAAATGGATCGTGAACGAAGAAATGAAACCTTATGTTTCAAAAGGCGAAGAATTGGTAAATGCTTATATTCAAAACCATGAAACCGATTATAAAACGCTTGCCAAACAACTTAATGAACAAAATGAACAACTCGTAAAAAGCTGTACTATGGATGGAAAAAGTCACGACGAACTTCACAAATGGCTACATCCGCACCTTGAAACAGTAAAAGCTTTGGAAAATGAAACCGATGCAACAAAAGCCAAAGAAATGCTTTTACAATTACAAAATTCTTATCAACAATATCACCAATATTTTAATTAATATTTTCAGTAATGAATTCAATAGAATACACTAACGGTGGTGTTATTAGCAAGCAGGTTACAAAATCACTTGGTGGAAATTTAACCTTGTTTTCGTTTGACAAAGAGCAAGGTTTATCGGAACATAAAACACCTTTCGACGCAATTGTGCAGATTTTGGATGGCGAAGCGGAAATAACAATTGGTGGAAAACCTCATCATCTAAAAAAAGGCGATTGCATCATTATGCCAGCTAATATTCCGCATACACTGAAAGCTTTTGAACGTTTTAAAATGCTGTTGACGATGGCACGACAAGAGTAAAAATGGAAAAAGATAAATTCTGGTATACACGATTTTATAAGGGAGAAAAGGAAAATCCGTTTGATTCAGATTTAAAATACTGGGCGTATAAATATTGGTTTTATGAACAAGATTATTTTGTAAATAATCCAAACCCCAACGAAGAAGAATTTAAGGATTTTATGATTCGTGTAATTTCACATATTGCTGATTACTTTCATGCTCCCTTTTCAAAATCATTAAAAGATTATTTTGAGGATTAAAAAACTGCCAATAATAGTGTATGGGCAAAATGCAGGTTTCTGGGAAAAGTTGAACTACTCCACTTCTTTATTTGCCAATATTTTCAAATTCCACTTTTTTGAGTAACTTAGTTTCATTGAAAATATCGGCTATGTTTGCCAATTCATGAACTTTCGGTTCTCCGAATTCTGGCACTTCGCTAATATTTTTTTTAGTTATAATTTCAAAAAAGAAATGACCCAAAAACTACTGATATGAAAACAAAATTACTTTTTCTTTTTTTTCTTTTTTTGACAACTAAATTATCTTTTGCACAATTAAATTGCTATCAACAAAGTAATAATTTGCATCAATATTATGCAAAACTGGAACATATTTCTAATTTGAATATAGGCTTCGATAAAACTGATTTTATAAATTATGTTACCACCTATTCAAATCTGACCATTGAAAATCTCTCAATATTAGATACAGATGTAATATCCGTTTCAAAATCCTTCCCTTCCTCGCAAACAGCTTTTTTACAAAATGTTGTAAGTATAGATTCAAATTCTGACATTTATTCAATATTATTAAACTCTAATAATTCAATTTCAACAATTGAATGTAGAAATAATCCAATCCTTTTAAATACTTCGGATTTTGAATTAAATAATCTAAAATTTGCCGTTACAAAAAATCCAATTGATGAGAATTCAAAAATTATTGTTCACTCAAAAATTAAAAATTTCATACTTTTAATCACCAATTCTGTAGGACAAACTATTCACAAAAAACAATATACAAATGGTGAAAATATTCTTCTTAATTCACTGGTAAAAGAAAAAGGTTTGTATATATTAACTATAATTGATGCGGAAAAAAAACACGCTCAATCTTTGAAAGTTGTTAAATAAAAGATTAAAGCTAAGCTTGACAAAATATGCAAAGTGAAGATAAGATCCGTCTTTTAGATTTCTGTTTCTAGTTATATCAGCAATATCATATTCCCTCTTGTTCCACCCTACGATGATGTGATGGAGATTTTTCACAGCAAAAATTCTCTTAACAAGGGACAAACAGGATCGCTTTAATCAACTTGCCCTTCTTATCAAATTGAAAACGCCATTGGTTATCCGATTCGGCGCCGTCGGGAATGGAAAAAACTTTTAACCCGTTTTCTCCATCATACATCCACCAACTTTCTTTTTTATAGAAACAATTTTTTAAATCTTCGAGCTTGGTATTTTCGTCAATGGTTCCTTTATCGGTTTGCATACGGAATCCATTTTTAAACTGAATTTCTACTAATGCTGCATCATTTTGGTCGCTCAATTCAAATTGCAAATCAGCATAATCCAAATAGCGAATGAGTCCTTCATCGAAATACGTCCCACATTCAGGTTGTTCTTGTGGTGTGCTAATTTTTCCTTTTCCCAACAGCTTTTCATATTCCTTTGCGGTTGCGGTTGTGCGGACTGAAATATTTTCAGGGGTAAGAATTTCAGCAACATACAGATATTCTCTTTCTACATTTTCTGTTTTGTGCAATGCCGTAAAAGTATTGATGAACTCTCCGTTTTTTAGAAGATATGCTGCTGCATAAGGTGCTAAACTTTCATTTTTATTGCCCACCCAATTTCCTTTGATATTGCCGTTTTCAATTTTATCGATTTCAAAAAATCGATCTTCTGCAAAAATGCTCGCATCCAATTGTCCGCCGTACTTCCACTCTTTATTTTTGTTTAAAAAAGCCGCATAATGCGCATCGAAATTGTTTCCGCCCCCTCGCCCTTCTATTGAAAAAGCAAGCAGAGCATCTTCTATTCCTTCGCCATCCAAATCGCCCCGAAACAGTTGATGCAGGTTATTCCAGGCGAAATGTTTTTCGGTTTCCAAACCGAGGTCTTTCAGAAAGGTTTTATCGGATTTCAATTGTTCAAAAGCTTGGGAAATAGCGACGCTATCATTGGCTACAACTTCGGTTTCTGCCTTTTGGGGTTCAAGGCTTTCTGTTTTAGACGAAGATTGTCCGCAGCTCGTCATCCATCCCAAAATTCCAAAAATTAATACGGCTAAAAAATGATACTTTTTCATTTGATTTTTTGTTTTTAATAAAAATTTAGATTTTGTAATTCATCCTTTTAACAATCGTTTACTACCAATAAATCCGCGACTTTTTTCAAGGATTTTTCTGGGTCATTTTTATCGGAAAGAAAAAAGAAAAGATGCTGACTTTCATAGAAATCAGGTATATTGAGAATCAAATCAGGCAAACCATCATTGTTCAGATCACCTGCCCAAACCAGTCGGGGTGTGGCATATTCCATGTTTTCGATGGTGGTGAGTTCCATTGAATTTTCATCCGTTCCAAAAGACAAACGATAACCCGAAATTTTGGTATTATTGTCCAGTTCTTCGTTGGTTTTTGATTTTAATTCATCTCTGGTCATTATCTGTCCTTTTTCATCCAGACAAGAACCCATCGGTGATAAAAGATATTTTTTTCCATTGAAATTAAACGAAACATTATGCTCGGGAAACAGCATTTTATTTTCCAAAACCGTTACCGGATTTTCAGATAAACCTTCAAACGGCGTAAAGAATAAGACCTCATCATCGTGCTGGGATTTAATAATCATCACCTCTTCGCCCACGCATTCGTCACGTCCATAAGTGATTTTCAATTCCGCTTTTCCGATGTGCCATTTTCCTGTATTCGCATCTTTATAGATTTCGTACCATTCTTTTTCTTTTACGCCTTTCGGATAGCCGTGGCTTTCTTTGCGATATTGCGTAGGCAAAAGGATGTCTACATTTTGGGGAAACGGAAATGTGGTTTCCTCTGTTTGAACAATTGCCAAAGTATCATTTGAACCGGCTTGTTTTTCGCTATTTTCTGCGGTTTTCTTTGTTTCGTTTTGACAAGAAAGAAGACTCAAAATGCAAATGCACAACGAAATCTTGACTAAATAATTAGGTATCTTCATTTTTTAATTTTTAACTTTAAAACGATAACTGCCCGTGATATACTGATCAGCGTTTTTGTTCCACACTTTAAAATCGGTTTGATACACTTCATAAACCGCAGAAGCAGCCGGAATGCCCATCTTCAGTGAGATAACTTTTGCAGTTTCTTCAGGAAGTGCATCATTTCCACCAAAAAGATCGACTCCTTCCAAAGGAACTGGACGATTGCCGTCGTGCACTTGTTCTATGGCGCCTATGGCAACTTTCCCATTTTCTTCTTTCCAACCCGATATTTTTAAAACCAATTTAAAGCGTTCATCAGGTTTTACGGTGTTTTCATCGGAAATCATCTCGCCGCTTTCCAGCATCAGAAAGGCGCTTTCCACCTTTACATCACCGGTTTCTTCCCATTGAATTCCGTTGCGAATTTTCTGTTCGCTATTGCTTACTGTTTCCATGTTATCTATTTTATCATTATTTGTTTTTGTACTGAAATTACATGCTGCAAGGCTGCAAATCCCCAAGAATAATGCAGCTTTTGAAAAGATGTTTTTTGTTTTCATTGTTTTATTTTTAAAAAGTTTATTTTAAATTTTTTTTCACTTCAAATATCACTTTGGTAAATTGATTCCCTGTTCGTGCGGATTGAAATACACCTTGCAATTTTATTTTTTTGTTCTCCCACGCATCAAAATCTATTTTCTTATCGGAACTGTACACCTGAATTTCTGTGATGTTGACAACCGTTTTATCCGCCGTTTCGGGATCTTGCGGATCTGCATCACCGTACACATTGAAAGGATAATCAGTTTTTAAAATATACACCCAAACTTTTTCGTCTTTTTCGGGCGTTTTGCCATAGTTCGGGCGATCGTAAAACATCTTTTTAATAAGCGTTCCGCTGATGACGGATGTTTGAGGTTCAAACTGATAAACGCCGGGCAGATTTTGAATTTCGGTAAAACTAATTTTCCCAAATTCTTTGGTGGTCAAATGCGTAACATCTTTGGACGGTTTGGTATCGAAACCTGAATAATGTTCCACATCAAAACGGTGCAAGAACCAGTTTTTCTGCGCCACATCGTATTTGAACGTGATGTAGCGTTGGTCAAAATGATTATCGCCCACCGGCACTTTTTGTTCGATGGTAAAATAGCCGTTTTTAACGACCAGTTTCAGGTTGTTGGGATTGAAGGTTGCATCAACATCCATCAGCTTAGTGTTGGTTTGGGCGGTATTGTAGGTGCCATTTTTTTGCTGAAGCAACAACTGAATGTTGCATTGGTTTTTGTTGAAGGATAGCAGTACCGCATCTTTTTTCCATTCGTCTGCATTCAAATCGCCTTCGGCAAAAGCGGCCAATTGAAAGTCATCGGGAATGTATTTTCCAAATTGCGGTTGGTCTTTATCAAAGAATATTTCATTGTTTTCCACGGAATGAATGCCCGCTTTTTTCAGAATTAATTCTTCCGTGGCGTCTGAAAAATTTATTTTTCCCGTTTGTGCCGCTGTGATTTTCTGTCGTGCTTTTAAGTCTTCTACCCCGTGATTTTTAGTGATGGAAGTGTATTGTTTAAACAGGTAGGATCCATCTTTTGTCTTTTCAAATCTGATGGAAATATCGGACAATGAACTTGAGCTACCAATGGAATAATCAATGGACAAAACCGTTCCCGATAAGGACGGATAGTTTCCTCCCGAAACACCGTACAGTTCTTTGCTCATCATCAAACCGCTGTTTTCGGCAATTTGGGTGAGTTTTCCTTTTTCGTTGTGCAATAGAATCAAGGTTTCAAAATCATTGAATTCATTGGAAATCAATTCCAATAAAATATCACCGGATGGTTTTTTCAAACCATTACCCGAAGTATCGGCAAGCGTGTATCCTTTGGGAATAAAAGGTTGCAGTTGCTTTTCGCTGATTTGAGCATTGGAGGTAACGATGCCCAAACACAATAATTGAAGTATAAATAAAGTTGTTCTCATTGATTTAATAATTCTTTAGCTCTTTCTGGACTTCGGTCAAAACAGATATTGGTGCTGTCTTTTGGGTCGTATTTTACCGCAACATTTTGTCCGGGTTGGATTTTTGGAATGTCTATCATCTGCGCCATTTCTTTGAAAGTAACGGGCCAAGTTTTTCCGTCTTTGGTTACGATATCGGCATCGATAATTACTTGATAATATTCGGTTACGCCGTAAGTAATTTTCTTGTTTCCTTGTCGCAATTGTTTGATTTGCGCAACGGCAGGAATGCCATCTTTAATGTCTTTATCCACCTCGCAAGAGCCGAACAGCGCGATCGCAAACACCAGAATGAATGCCTTTATTGTTTTTTGTGCCTTTAATTTTATACTCATAGCGATTTTGATTATTAAAAACTTAAATTTCTATTGCACTATTCGCCTTATCGGTTCCGCTGATACAAACTCTTCTTGGATTTTTCTTATCATACAGAATATGAACGATATCATTCGTTTCAAATTTGTGCATAGAAGTAGCAGGCGTGATCAAATAAATATCGCTTTCAAATTTGTCGATGATAGTGTCGGTCACGGTAATCCTAACTTTCAGGATATGGATGTCCGGCATAAAATCTTTGAGTGCCGTTTCACTTTTTACCACTTTAGCGGTAGTAGCGGCGCCAATGTTCATTAGCTCTTTCAACAAATCGGAATGTTGCTGTACTTTTTGCATTAATTCAGCGGGTGCTACGTGTCTGGCATTCAGCACATCCTGATTGGTATAGTTCGCACCAGAGTTATTCATCGCTTTGTTGATATTACTCGCCTGATCGGCTTGCGTCCGCGTTTGCACGGATTGATCAATGACCACTTTGCTTTTGTTGTTCGGATCATATTTTACGGCAAACTGCACTCCGGGCTGAAAAATTCCGACCTGTGTAATGGGAAGCATTTGTTCTATTTTTGCCAGCCAAGTTTCACCCTGCGGATTGGTAACATTCACTTCAATGATAATCGAATAAAACTGATTGGCTCCCGCACGCATGGACATTCCTGCTTGGTAGCTTTTAATTACGGTAGCCGTTGCTGGCAAGCCGTTCGGAATATCTTTGGGTTTTAAGCTGCCCAGAATCCAGCGTTGCAAGACATAAATCATCAGAATGATGAAAAGGACGAATCCGATAACCATAAACCAGAAACTTCCACCAAAAATTTGGTTAATGGTATCGCCAAACCCCGTTTTTTTCATGGTGAAATAAATAGAACCCAGCGCAACAGCTCCAATTCCCAAGCCCATTAGCAAGGAGGTATTGGTGAATTTTTTTGAGAAGTTATTATTTTCCATCATTTTGTTTTTTAGGGTTAATCATACAAATTTTCCTGTTTCACAATTTTTCCGTTTTCGAGGTTGATTGTCATCAAATAATCGTTGTTGCTGACGAAGAGTTGGTCGCCTTTGATAAAAAAGCGCTCCATTTCATAATTTGGAATAAAGGTTTTCAACTCTTTTTGCGGGAGCTGTATTTTCCAAATGGTTTTTAGTGTAGTTTTATCCAGCATTGCCAATTCCAAATCCTTTTCTTTGTCGGAGGTGAGCGGCGAGAGCACGAAGAAATTGTTTTTGTAATACGTAATGGGCGCATCTGCATAATTTGGAGAATTTTTGTTTTTGCTTAGCGTAAGAAATTTTACGTCAATAAAATCATCCTGAGAAACGGTTTTTCCGTTGTTGGCAGTAATACTTTGTCTGCTGCCGTTGAGTTGTTTTTTGCTGTATTGTCTGTCCGAATTTCTATTGGAAACCTGAAAGTTTTTGGCAAAATTATAATTCACCATTTCAAATTTTCCCTGCACGGTTTCTGCTTTTCCTGTATTCGGGTCGATGCGGTAATAGCGTTTGTCATTGGCTTCTAAAATCAAGCCTTTTTCTTGGGTATTATTGATATAAAAGGAACGGGTATTTTTCCAATCTACATTCGGATTCAATTTTTCCAACTCACCAAAATCAAACTGGAATTTTTGGGCTCTCAAATCATACAAAGCAATTTTATTTCCTTTATTAGAAAGTGATTTCATCAGCCAAACCCAATTGTCTCCTGTCCACACCACATACATTTGGTCGTGTTTATTGGCTTCATAAGGTTTGCCCACAATTTTCCCCGTAGCGGTTTCCATCATGCGGAAATAAGCGGGATAAGCAAAACCGCGCATCGTTACATTTGCATCCAGATCGGGTTTTTCCACTTCGGTTTGATAGGTGTAAGCGAAATAATTACCGTCATCGCTGAAAATCCCGGATTTAAAAACCGGTGCATTGCTCACGCCCATCATACTTCCTATCCCTTCCATTTTCCCTGAAGTGAAATTCGAAATGGCATTGCTCATGAATTTGCGACCGAAAAAGGTGAGTGCAAAAGTCAAGGCAAAGCCTCCAATCAAAATGATGTAAAATTTTTTTCTAATGTTCATACGATTCTTTTTTTGAATTTTATTTGTATTAAATCATATCATATTGTTTACAGCAGCTTTTGCCTCCAACAGTCCAACACCTGTTATTTGCACATACCGTTTTGCCGCACCAATGACATCTCTGTTGCGAATGAGTTCCTGCAGTTTTGCATCCACATCGATGGGATTAGCGCCAGATAGAACTTCCGGGTTATCCAAGGAAGGTTTATGAATGCCTAAGTGTGTATAACTGTAAATTCTATCCACTAACATCGTTAGGCGTTTTACTTCGTTTTCGAGTGCTGTGATACGTGCAACTGTATTTTGGTTTTCTGTTTCGTTCATTGTTATTTGTTTTTATTTTTTCACTTCATAATGCCAGTCTTCGTGCTCTGGATCAAATACGGCCCAAGCTCCTGTTTTATTAACCCAAACAGCTACCGGGGTATTGATGCTGAATGAACCGATGTGCGAAATAGGAATGATATGTCCGCTAATAAAAGCTTTATCAGTTCTTAATACATTCGCATCACGCTCTGTTTGGATATAGAATGAAAAAAGCTGCGCCGACACCTCACCGTTTTCTACGATTTTACTGTCGGGAATAAAGCGTGTAATGATTCCTTTCGTTTTTGTCCAGTCCGAAATGTTTTCATGCTGTTTTATTTTCTTTTTGGCTTCTTCCATAGAAATTTCTTTGGGAGCGGTTCCTGTCAATGCACTGCCGCGGAATAACAATCCCATCAAATAAAACATGACATAAATGATGGCAAAACTTACTGCCAATAGGCTAAAAACCATTTTCCCAGTGCTGTGATAAAAATACCAGCAGAGCAAAATGGACAGTATAAAAAAGGAATGCGTTTTCATCCTTTTTGTAAGTTTCTTTTTATCCATAGTTTTTATTTTTTCATTTCAAAATGCCAGTCATCGTTTTCAAAAGTGATGTATTTGTATTTATTTTCGGGATTGTACAAAACCTGTACTTCTGTCTGTCGACCAAAAGAATTCAAATGATTTGCAGGAATGATTTTGCTTTTGTTGAATGTCTGAAAGCTGAGAAACTTGTTGGTTTTCGTTGATGCTTCGCAAAACAATAGCTCTGATAATGAAGGATAAAAACAAATAAAAGGTAGCCCAACTGTTGTTGTTGTTGTTTGCCTTTTCGGCTTTTATACGGGCTTTTTGTAAAAAATACTCCACGCTATCGGTTTCTCCAAGAGTATTATAAAAATTTGCAATCTGGCTATAGACTGTAGATGTGCTGGTGTTTTCTTCTATTCTTTCCCCAATTTCAATGGCTTTTTTATAATAATATTTTGCCAATTCGGGAGACGTTCTGGAATAATTGAAACCTATGAACGTTAATGTTTTAATTTTTTCACTTCCATCCGACAGTGTTTTTTCATGCGTGAGCAGACTGTCCAATTGTATGGGAGATTGGGCCAATAGATTTTTAGGATAGCCTAATAGAACCAGTAACGAAACCAATAAAAATCGTATCATAACTGATGAATTTGATCGGATGAAGCATTCCACATGTTAACCGTATTTCAGAATCATACAAAGTTATTTTCTAAAAATGTAATGATATAGGATAAAAGGGACAAAATGGATCTAAACGAGCTCCCGAGTAAATTCAGTAGAACTATTTTTCAGATAGGTGTGAGGCGTTAAGCCGGAGAAATTTTTGAATTCTGAAATAAAATGGGAACAGTCGTAAAACCCGAAATCCATAGCAAGCGAAGTGAGATTGCAATCCATAGACGTACGATCTAAAACATTTTTTATCGCATTAAAACGAATAATGCGGGAATACAATTTTGGATGGATTCCTAAATAATTTCTAAATGCCCTTTCCAAAGTTTTGCGGGTGATATTGGTCTTTTTCTGAAGCGTTTTCACATCGATATTCCCCTGCGCATGGGCGATAAGAGCTAAGGCATTCTGTACACTGTCCACTCGGTAATGCAGCTTGGTATGTAGGTATTTATTAATCAAAAAAGATTCGAGAACGCTTATAGTACTTTCAAGGTTGGGTGCCGATTGCATCTCATCGCTTAGCAGCTCCAACTCGTTGCCCCAAATAGCATCTACAGCGATTATTTTATCGGCCATATTTTCCATGTTGATTCCGGTAATCTTGGCAATTCCTAAAGGTTTAAACTTTACCCCCAAAATATCGATCCCTTTTTCATTTGTAGTTATAACACGCGGACAAGTAGGTTGCCCAAAAATATAAGCCGATTTATCTAAGGTATATTTATGATTGGCAAATTCATGTCTTTCTGTTTTCAAATTGAAATTGAAAGCCAATCCTTGTAAAAGTGGTGTTGCATAATGTTGTACGACAGATTCCGAAAGGTCAATCTTCGAATACCAATAATGTTCTACAACATCGGCTAAAATAGGAACGGGATGAAAAATTCTGTAAATCATACCTACACAATGGATTAAACATTATGTAAATATAATAAAAAAATAACCTGGCTTTTTTGGATATAGAGGAAATTGGTCTAAAAACAATTTCAAAAAATTAAAACGCCTCTCCTATCGAACCAAAATATGTTCTGTTATTTCCTAAATAATTTCACCATTTCATTTAAAAGCATCGGAATTAAACCTAAACCTAAAACCCTAATCTGAACAAAAAAGAATTCCACCTCTTATCCCGCAATTACCCCCTCTGAGGTACCATAAACACAGCGTGTATAGAAAATGGGCAACGCGTGCGCATCGGTAACATGACCGATGCGCACGCGTGCTTTGTCCAATGCGCATCGGGCATCTCACGGATGCGCATCCATTGCTAACGCGATTATCTCACTTGTCCACGTGAGAAAATAAAAAATAAGGAAATGAAAATTGCATGGTGCAAAGAAGAGTCATTTAATACGTTGTTGGGAAGAAGGAAAAGTCGTCGAAACTGATTCAGGATTTCTAAGTTTGATCCAACTAAATTTGTTCAGTTTTGAAATAAAAAAAACCTATAAATTATTCATTTATAGGTTTTATATTTCTTTCGCGGAGAGAGAGGTATTCGAACCTACCCAATAACAGAGTGTTATAAAATACTATTTATTTGATTTATTGAACATTACAATTATTACAATTCATTAAAATTCTTTTAAATAGTATATGATAGTATTTAAATTGGGTGTATATTTGGGTGTTACATCAAATACCTATGACGATAAAAAGAAAAATAACTATTGCTATTGAAAAAAGAAAAAAGGATGGTATTTTAATCACAGAGAACGTTCCTATACGTGCAAGAGTCGTGTATAATGGTGGTCGTGTGGAACTCTTTACAGGTTATCGTATTAATGCTGCTAAATGGGATGAAACTAAGGAAAGAGTTCGCAATGGATGTACCAATAAACTAAAACAAAGCTCTTCTGAAATTAATACTGCAATACAAGAGCTATCTACTACAATAGACCGAATCTTTAAAGAATATGAATTAAGAAATGAAATACCTTCTTTTACACTTTTAAAAGAGGAAATAAGACGTTGTTCAGATAAACAAACTATATCTGCAAAAGAAAAGAATCTGTTTATTGCTTTTGACGAGTTTGTAAAAAAAAGTGGAAAACGTAATGATTGGACAACGGCTACTTATACCAAATTTAATACTGTTCGTTCACATCTTTTTTCTTTCAAAAGCAACTTTCAGTTTTTAGATATTAACGAGCAGACTATGTTAGACTATGTTTCTTTTTTACGCATTGAAAGAAAAATGCGTAATAGCACAATTGAAAAGCAAATTAGTTTTGTAAAATGGTTTTTTAAATGGTGTAAAAACAACAATTATACAATTGCTTATAATTTTGAAGATTTCAAACCAAAGCTGAAAGAGAGTTCTAAAAAGATTATCTTCTTAACTCAAGAAGAAATTGAACAGATTAAATCAATAGATTTAGGTGCAAAATCATACTTAGAACGTGTACGTGATGTATTACTTTTTTGTTGTTATACAGGACTTCGCTATTCCGATGCCTTTAACCTAACAAGACACGATATTAAAAATAATGCTATTGAATTTGTTACTAAAAAGACAAACGATTTTCTTAAGGTAGAATTAAACAAACACAGCCGAGCGATATTAGAAAAATACAAAGATGTTCCTTTTGAGAAAGGAAAAGTATTACCTGTCATTTCAAATCAAAAAATGAATAACTATATCAAAGAACTTGGAGAGTTAGCAGAAATAAATGAACCAATTAGGGAAACCTACTATATTGGAAATGAAAGAATAGATGAAGTAAAACCAAAATACGAGTATTTAAGTACTCACGTGGGACGAAGAACATTTATCTGCACCGCTTTATCATTAGGAATACCTGTACAAGTTGTAATGAAATGGACAGGACATTCAGATTACAAATCAATGAAACCTTATATTGATGTAGCTGATACAATTAAAGCGAATGCAATGACTAAATTCGATATGATATGAACACAGTAGATGCCCAATTAGAATTGACAAGGTTTATGACTGATTACACAATAATGATGTGGGAAAAAGAATTAATTACATCAGGAAACTCTTTTGATTTTGACTCTCAAGATATTTATAGACAACACATTAAAAATATGTTAATGCATGATTTTAAAAATAAAGTTGATACTGTAAAAGATACAGAAGAAAAAAAAGAGATTTTATCTATCGTTAGAAAAAACTTAGAGTTAATGATTAAAATGTATGAAAAAAACTCTGATTTCTTCACTAACCTAGACAGAGATGAGCTTCGTTTAAAGATATATCGAGAAAATACTAAAAGCAGTTTATCGGATAATGACTTAACGTTGCAATTGTATAGAGAAACGGAATTACCTGAACGTAAAGCTTATTTTGAATCTGATTTTTATAAAGAAATAGGTTTTTTAAACCATGATTACCATCAAGAAATATACAACCATAGCAAAATGCTTTTAAAAGATCTAAAATCTAATTTCGAGGACTACGAAATATATGATAAGGATTATTTATTCATAAATGACAAACAGATTTTCTCAATGGAGTTAATTTCTAAATTACATAATATAGTAAACAAGCAATTCATTGAAGATATATCAGAATATGATTTCTATAGAGAGATAAATATCTTACATACAGTGAATAAAATAAAAATTAAGAAGGATTTTCTGTACACCTTCTTTTATATAATTCATTGCTTACATACTAAAATAGTAGACAATAATTTAAAGAAAAAATGGTTCAATCAAATATTAAAAGAATTTAAGATTAAGCAAACAACATATCAGTCTAAATATAAGCATATAGTTAGTAACGATTCAAATGATACATTAAAAGGGTATGCTATTCTAATTGATTCCGCTTTTAAACAATAAAATACTATAAAAGCTTTTAAAATTTACAAACCCACCTTTAAACCACTTTAAAATTTTGCTATAGTGGTTTTTTTGTGCAATAAAGTGTGCATTTCCACCTCCTATCCACCTTATAACCAACGTAATTTTGAATTGTTCGAACACCACAAAATTGTATAATTTTAAAAACTAATACTATGTATATAAACGAATTAAAAGAAAAGCCAGTTTGGCAAATGACAGGAGAGGAACTTTTACAATTATTACAAACAGTATCTCTAAAAGAGTTTCACCAGCTTAATACTTCACAAGAAACACTGCAATCTTCAAAGCATTATGTTTACGGAATACGTGGCATAGCAGAGTTATTTGGATGCAGCATTACCACTGCTAATAAAATAAAAAAAGAGGGGCATATCCAAAAAGCGATTATCCAAAGAGGTAGAAAAATTATAGTCGATGCTGACTTGGCATTGGAACTATTCGCTAAAAAATAAAAGGGGCGACTTCAGCAAATTCCCCTTAAAAATCCTATTAAAGTATAACTCAATTCTTATTCTTCAAAGATAAGGATTATAAAAACAAGTAAATATGAGCTTAGATATACCCTATATCCGAGTAGGAACTGCTTACTTTAAAATTATCGAAAAACCGTTGATTTCGGGTGATAAAGTTAAAGTCATGGTACGTTGGACTCGTGAAACAATTATATCAGATCACGGAAAGTCCTACTTAGAAAACATCTTAAAATTAGATGGCTTTTGTTGTATTCCAGACCATCTAAACTATGAACCAATCGTAGAAAACTTTTTTAACACTTATAATGAATTAAATATTAAACCAATCGTAGAAAATTTTAACCTAAATGTGTTAGAACAATTGATTCCAAATTCCCTACACTTTGTAAAACATATTTTTGGAAAAGAACAGTATGAATATGGCTTAGATTATCTAAAGTTATTGTATGAGAAGCCAACACAAAGCTTACCAATATTATGTCTAGTTAGTAAAGAAAGAGCAACAGGGAAAAGTTCATTTATAAAATGGCTTAAGAACATCTTTGGACTCAACATGACTTACATCAAAGGAGATTCCTTTGGTTCTCAATTTAATGCAGATTGGGCAAATATGTTATTAGTTGCTATAGATGAAGTATTTTTTGATAAAAAGGAAATTACAGAACGTTTAAAATATCTTTCTACTACTGACAAAGATAAGGTTGAAGCAAAGGGAAAAGACAGGCAAGAGATTGAGTTTTTCGCTAAGTTTATTCTTTGCTCTAATAATGAAGACGATTTCATTCAAATAGACGAAGAAGAAATCCGTTTTTGGATTCGAAAGATTAAACCTATTGAGACAGAAGACGTTCATTTTATTAAGAAGCTTACAAACGAAATCCCATATTTTATTAAGTATTTACTTGTTCGTTCTTATTACACTACACAACAAACCCGAATGTGGTTTACTCCCAAACAAATACTTACAGCTTCGCTTCTAAAGCTAATCAGTAAAAACAAAGTTGATATACCACTTTTAGAACTTTTAAACTTATGTTTTGAAAAGATTGATGAAGATCAAATTTGTGTCGCTCCTAATGATTTACTCTTGTTATTTCGTAAGACAAACCCAAAGCTAATTGTATCTGCTAGTGAAATAAGAAAAACTTTAAAGAAATGGGATTTTGAACCTCAAAACAACACAAAATCATATCAAGGAATAGAACTTTTATCTCATGGAGAATTCGTTAAAATAGAACGTAGAGGACGCTATTACATCATTAAAAAAGAATCGTTTTATAAAATATTTGATGCAGTGACGCAAGAATAGATTAAGTACCTATTTACTAATAAATTACACTGCATCAAAGTTTGCATCAATCAAATAATACATCAATTTTGATGCAAGCGTGATGCAAGAAATAATTACAGTTTGATGCAATGATGCAAAAGCGATGCAGAATATAGCATTGACTTACAGCTCATTAACACCTACTTGCATCACTGCATCATTAAAAACAGATTTCTAACTCGATAACTACATAACGAATGAATTGTGAATTAGCTAAAAAAATTAATCTTACAGACTTGCTTAAAAAGTTAGGTTACAGCCCAACAAAAACAACAAAAAATGATTGGTGGTATTTGAGTCCATTCAGAACAGAAAATACAGCATCATTTAAAGTAAATATTGATAAAAATATTTTTTATGACCACGCAGAAGGTTTTGGAGGAACACCTCTTGATTTTGTAATGAAGTATAATCATTGTGATATTAAATCCGCTTTAAAATTGCTTAAAGACAATACTTTTTCTTTTCATCAGCCAATTATCGTGAGTTCTAACAGGATGAAAGCCCCATCATATACAATCCGAGCAATTAAACGATTAAAGCACCCGAATTTAATACAATACATCAAAGAACGTAATCTTAGCCTTCAAATGGTTCAAACTTATTGTAAAGAGGTGCATTATACCTTAAATGATAAATCTTATTACGCTGTTGGTTTTCAAAATGACTTTGGTGGTTTTGAACTTAGAAACAAGTATATAAAAATGTGTCTTGGTAAAAAAGCTTCAACCTATTTTAATAATAGAAGTAGAAACATTGCCTTGTTTGAATCTTGGAGTGATTACATCAGCTTTTTGACCCTTTTTCCAAATGCTGAAAAACAATATGATTTCTTGATTTTTAATTCTGTATCCATCATCAAGAATACAATAATTAAGACATCAAATAATGAATTGTTCAGAAAATTACAATACGATAAAATTATTTGCTGTTTTGATAATGATAAAGCTGGAGAGAATGCAATTCTGATAATAAAGAAGGCATATACAAATGTTATTGATGGACGTAAGTTATACGAAAAACATAAAGACTTAAATGATTATTTGTTAACCATTCATTATAATGAATTGACCTAAGAAATCGAGATGTGTATTTGT
Source organism: Soonwooa purpurea (assembly GCF_053891095.1). Classification (NCBI taxonomy): domain Bacteria; kingdom Pseudomonadati; phylum Bacteroidota; class Flavobacteriia; order Flavobacteriales; family Weeksellaceae; genus Soonwooa; species Soonwooa purpurea. The sequence continues at coordinate 5,742 of NZ_JBSSMA010000003.1, read as the reverse complement.
ATCTACAAATCTGCGATTCTTGCTACCAAATACACTCTCGCTTTTTCTCCTATACAGTCGCAAAAGACTTTAAAAAACTATCTAAAATTTTAAATTTATGAAATCAAAAACAATAAACATAAGAGTATCAAATTCTGAGTTTTATATCATCAAAAATACTGCAAAAAAAGCAGGAATTACGATGTCAGAATATATAAGAGCAACTGCTCTAAACTATAATTTATCTTATAAATTAACGGAAGATGAAATAGAAATTTATAAAGAATTAAATAAATATGCCGATAATTTTAGACGAATTGGAAATTTATTTAAGCTTGGAGATTCTACAAAAGTGAAAGAAATTTCAGTTGAAACTGCACAGTTAATTCGGGATCATTTAAACCGCTTAAAATTATGATTGGAATGGCAAAATCAGTAACAGGAGGTGGAACGCTTTTTAATTATGTATGCAATCCGCAAAAAGGGTACGAAGTTGATCGAAACTTAATATCTGGCACAAACGCTAAAGAAATATTTGATGATTTTAAACTTTATCTTAATCAGAATCAAAGAGCTTCTAACAAACTATTTTCTATGGTATTAAGCCCTACAATTAAAGATGGTAAAAAATTAAATGCAAAAGAATTCAAAACTTTGACAAGAGATTTTCTAAACGAACTTGAACTTGACTACAAAAAACAACCTTACATAGCTTTTTTACATACAGAAAAAGAACATCAACATATTCATATTTTATATTCTCGAGTAAACGAAAATGGACGTTTGATTAGAGATAATCATATCGGTAAAAAAGCACAATGGGCAGCTCATCGTGTTGCAGAAAAAAGAGGGTTGATTTCAGCGAAAAAATTAATGATTGAAAAAATTAAATCATTAGATGCAGAAAGAAATAAAGTAAGTTCTGCTCAAAAACAAATCCTGAATATTCATAAATCAATTATAAAAAATCTTGTAAAAAATTATGATGACTACAAATCGAAAATGTTTAAAAATGGCTTGATTGTAAAACCTTATATCAACAAGCAAAACCAATTACAAGGACATAAAATCATTGATTTACATACAGGAGTTGAATATAAAGCAAGTGATATTCATCGTTCTCTTAGCTTATCAAATATTATTAAATCAGGGATATTGCCTGATAAAAATGTAAAGCTACACAAGACCTTAGAAAAGCCTTATGAAGAAGGATTGAAGAAATTGTTTCAATCCGAAAAACAATCTACATCGTATAATCTTAAACGTTAATTCATGAGTTACAAAAAGCAACAACCAAAAATAGCAGACACTTTAGATATTTTTATTGATCGTGTTGAAGCTATCGAAAATTCAATTCTAAAACTCAAAAAATTAAATGAAAATATTGAAAGTAAAAACCTTCAATTTAATACTGAATTCGAACAAAAATTCACTCAATTAAAACAGTTAACACTTAAAATAGATGTGTCCAATTTAGAAGCTGAATTAAAGAAAATTGATCAGAACTTAATAGATACTTCAAAAGAAGCATCTTTAATACTGAACAAAGAAATTTTAAATTTTGAGAAATTAATCCAAAAAATATCGAAATACAAACTCAATTATATACTTATCATTGCTATAATTTTTTACATCCTTTCGATTTCTTCAATGTTTATTGCAGGAAAACAATATGCTGAAAAAATTGAGGAAAAAGAACAAAAAGAACATTATATGAATTTTATTAGATCGAATAAAGAAGTATTAAAGTTATATAATAACCGATAAAATTAAGGGCAAGTTTATTACCTTTTGCAGTAAAAAAGAAGTACAATACTATTTACAATCCGTTACAGAGGAACTGCCAAGAACCTTAATCCCATACGCCATTTATAAACATGTGCGTGAGCCTATCTCTGATTGATTGTCAAATGAAGGTCGCAATTTCTGAGACACTATCCTATAAAGTGTGTAAGTTAAAAAGTTGGGCTTAGATTTTATAATCTGAGCCTTTTTTCAAAAATAAGCATAAATTGGTTTAAAACAATCCCCCAATTATGAATAGGCATTGTCCACTTTTTGCTGACGATTTACAGTTTGTTGTACTACTTTTCGGTTTTGTAGTTTCCTTTGTTTTAGGGCTTTTATACTCTCTATCTGTACCAAATTCGTGTGTATTGTTGTACGCACTTTTGACAGCGTTCATTACTTCGATTTCGTTGTAATTGTAGTCGGATAAAATGAAAACTAACGCTTCTGCATAACTAATTCCTTTTCTATTTAAGTTACACGCTAATTGATGTACAAAGTTATTTCTGTTTCCTTCGATGTAATCCATTTTCTGTTTTGTGAATCTGACGCAATGATCGTATAATAGATCTGGAGTATTGAGATTTGAGATATTAGATTCTGCACTTCGACTTTGCTCAGTGACCAGATCGTTTTGATTAGATTTCTCGACAAGCTCGAAATGACAAGACGAATGAGGTTCTGCACTTCGGCTTCGCTCAGTGACCAGAAATATATCTGCATTTGGGTTGAAAAAGATTTCTGGATCGTATTAAAAATTCAGAAATCACCGAACCTATTGAATTCGCAATAGAGCCACTAAATGACACAGTTTTAGAAAATGTTTTAGAAAATATTTTACCCTTTGCTAGTTTCATTGTAATTGCAACAATTCAAGGAAAAAACTATATCTCAGGAAAATCAACAATTACAGAAGCGTCTAAATCTTTCGTAGAAAAATCAGTAGAAAGTGGAATTGCTATCGGTTCTGGAGCCTTAGCATTAGCTATTTTTGACTCTATGGCTTCCTATTTTGAAAGTAAAGTTTTGAAGAATGGTATTCATGGCTTCGTATTTTAGGTTGTTTGGCAATTACGTATTTCTAATAAATTAGAATGATATTATCTAATTTACGAATTTTTTTTATTACACAAAGTAATGATAACTAAATGTTTATTATTTTATTTACTTTTTTTATTGAGAGATAATAAATTTCATATATTTGTGTGTTACACGACATTTTACCAAACAATCGTAATAAATGAAGAAAATAATATTTTTAGCGAGTCTATTTTTGAGTATAAACTTTGTATTTGCACAAACTGCAAAACAAAATGTAGAAAAAGATTTTAAAAAATACAGTCAATTAGTTTCAGAAAACAAAATCGATGCTGCATTAGAATATACAAATCCTAAACTTTTCGAAATAATTCCCAAAGAATCAATGAAAAGTTTACTTGAAGCTGTATTTAAAATGCCAAATATTGAATATAAAATTTCAAGTCCAATATTAAACGAAATTAGCGACGTAAAAAGGATTGAAAATACTGATTATATAAAAATTAAATACATTTCACCTATTGAAATGAAAATGAAAGATTTTGATCTAAGTGATGAAAGTAAAATTCAAACGTTACTACATTCATTTGAAACTAAGTTTGGTAAAGGAAATGTAGCTTTCGACAAAGAATCAGGATTTTTTAAAATAAATGCTGAAAAAGAGGTTGTAGCAACTTCAACCGACGACAAAAATAGTTGGAAATTTATAACTGTAGATAATCCAAGAATGAAAGCATTACTTGGAAAAATAATTCCATCTGAAATTTTGGAATAAAAACGTCGTGTAACAAGGGTTTGGCGCAATGGCGGGTTAAGGCTAAAATTGAAGTTTCGGCTTTCTATTACGCAAAAAGCCAATTATATTGACTTTTTTCTTAAATTTATTCAATTAATTGGCTTTTGCTTACCGTGTCGCTAAATTGAAACTTTTCGCTTCAATTTCCGCCACTGACGCCAAGCCCCGAAACGTTAGCAACAATATAATTAAACATGATTAAAAAAATAGCACTTCTTTTTCTAATTCTAATTTTAGGAAATATATTACACGCTCAAGAAAGATTAACTCAAACTGAAAAATTAGCAACAACAGCAAAAATTTGGGGATTTTTAAAATATTATCATCCCGAAGTTGCCAAAGGCAATTTTAATTGGGATGAAAAACTTTTTGAAATTTTACCAAAAGTTGAAACAGCAAATACAAAAGAAGAATTGTCCAAAACTTATATTGATTGGATTTTAAGTTTGGGAAACATTGAAGAATGTAAAAAATGTAATCAGAAAACTAAAAATGAATACTTTGATAAAAATTTCAATTTAAGTTGGATAAACAACACTAAAGTTTTCACTTCTGAACTTTCGAAAAAACTGAAATTCATTGAAGAGAACAGACATCAAGGAGAAAGTTATTATGTGGAATTTGAAAACAAAAGAGTTGGTAATCTAAATTTTATAAACGAAAAAAAGTACAATGACTTTGACTGGAATAATCAAAATTTAAGATTGTTAACCCTGTTCAGATATTGGAATATTATCGAATATTTTTTTCCGTACAAATACCAAACTGACAAAAATTGGAATGAAGTGCTTGATGATATGATTCCAAAATTTCTCAACCCTAAATCTGAAAATGATTTTCATATGGCAATACTCGAACTTGTTGTTAGCATTGATGATAGTCACGCAGGATTTGTTTCTGATGAAAAAAACAAATATTTTGGAAATTATTGGATTCCAGCTGATTTCAAACTTATTGATGGAAACGCAGTAATAACCAAATTCTATAACGATTCTTTCGCAAATGCTGATGATATTAGAATTGGTGATGTTATTACAAAAGTTAACAATCAAGAAGTTGAAGGCATTTTCAAACAAAACGAAAAATATATCAACGGTTCTAACTTGGCAAGAAAAAGGAGAAATGCCTATTTTACAATTTTTAATGGTTCAACAGATTCTGTTGATATAGAATTTATCCGAGGTAATCAAACTTTCAATAAAACCGTAAAAAGATATAAGTTCAAAGATTTCGGATATAAACGTGAAAAAGAAACAGAAAAATTTAAAATCCTTGACGGAAATATTGGTTACGTCAATATGGGAATTTTAGAAAAAAAAGATGTTTCTGAAATGATGAATAGTCTTAAAAATACAAAAGGGATTATTTTCGATATTAGAAATTACCCGAAAGGAACAGGATATGCGATTGCAGAATATATATCCTCAAAACAAAATGATTTTTATAAAGTAACAATGCCTGATTTAAATTATCCGGGAAAATTTATTTGGAGAGACGGTGCTAAATGTGGAAAAAATGGAGAACTGGAATACAAAGGAAAAGTTATCTTACTAGTAAACGAAAACTCACAAAGTCACGCAGAATTTACTGCAATGACTTTACAAACTGGAGATAATGTAACTACAATTGGAAGTCAAACTTCAGGTGCAGACGGAAATGTTAATAAATTTGAATTAGTTGGAGGATATGAAACAATGATTACAGGAATCGGAATTTTTTATCCAGACGGAACTGAAACTCAAAGAAAAGGAGTTAAAATTGATATTGAAGTTGAACCAACAATCCAAGGGATTATTGATGGAAAAGACGAAGTTCTTGAAAAAGCGGTTGAATATGCGAACCGATAAAAAATATACTGTTGCTAACATCGCATTGGCAAAATGGCGGGTTAAGTGCAAAACTCAACCTTTGTGCTTTTTTCCCGCCGAATGTGTTCCATATTCAGCTTTTTTTTAATAATTTAGCTTCTGTGGAAACACATCGGCTACGTTACTGCTAAATTGAACTTTCGGTTCAATTTATCCGCCACTTCGCCAATGCGTTTCCCGTTATGTGCCATTTTTGAATGACAATGCGAATAGATACAGACAAACAAATGAATTTACTTAGTGATAAGAACGTTGCAATAATTGGTGGTGGAC